>NZ_JBWQXL010000015.1:0-146323 GCF_056620565.1 Nostoc sp. LEGE 12454 | reverse complement strand
AAATTCTGGGCAACCTTACCTCATCTCTCCATTGGCGATCGCCTGGCTCATGCCATTACTTTGCTCTCTGACATTAAAAGCTGTAATCCCTATCCCGCATACTTTACAGCTTTTCTTAGTGCCATTCATCTCTAAATCAAAGGACTTGCCTTTGCACATTGTTTGTGAAATACTACTCCTAAAGTACGGCAAATTGATAGATTTTAAGTAGTTTTATACAAAAATTACCATAAAACATCGCGTCCTGAAAGCAATTACAGGCTAATCCTAAGATGACAAACACAGAAATTCGCACTGCTCAAGTGAAAGTCCCTAACGGAGATTTGCAAATTGATGCTTACTTAACTGAACCAGCCCAAAAGGGAACCTTCCCAGCCGTTATTGTGATTCAGGAAATTTTTGGGGTTAATATTCACATTCGGGAAGTTGCTGAAAAATTTGCCAAAGAGGGTTATGTGGCGATCGCACCGACTTTATTTCAACGCACTGCTCCCGGTTTTGAGGGTGGATACACTCCTGAAGATGTTCAGCAAGGGAGAGGGTATAAAGAGCAGACAACAGCAGAGGAAATATTGAGTGATATTAAAGCTGCGATCGCCTATTTAAGAACTCTACCAAATGTGCAAGGAGATGCGATCGGCTCTATTGGTTTCTGCTTTGGTGGTCATGTCGTTTATCTAGCTGCCACCTTACCAGATATTAAAGTTACAGCTTCCTTCTATGGTGGCGGTATTCCCAACTCAACTCCCGGCGGTGGAGAACCAACCATCACCCGCACTCCAGAGATTAAAGGCCCCATTTACGCCTTCTTTGGTCTTGATGACCAGGGAATCCCCTTAGAACATACAGAACAGATTGAGGCTGAATTGAAGAAAAATCAGATTACTCATGCTATTTTCCGTTATCCCGGTGCAGGACATGGCTTTTTCTGCAATCATCGCGCCAGCTACAATGCCGAAGCTGCCGCCGATGCTTGGAAAAATGTTCAAGAACTGTTCCAAAAGAACCTTCAGCTTCAAAAAGTCTAAATCTTGAGGTTACGAGTAATACAACACTAGAGGCGCACAAATGTATGCCTCTACGACTAGTCAAAAGTAAATAAAAAACAAAGTATCACGTCCATGATTCCCGCCTTCCAACAGCCACGAGTTAAGATTTTTCAAGGTTTTTCACTATTACTTTTACCTGGATTATTAACAATCTCAACAACCTTAATCAGTTGCTCAGTCCAAACCCCAAATTCAGCAAATCAAACCACTGGGTTGAAAACAAAAGTTGTCCGAATGGGATATCAAAGTTCTGGGGATATTTTCAGACTTAAAGGATTGATCGAAAAACGTTTAAAGCCTTTAGGTGTTTCTGTAGAATGGGCGCAATTTGCCGCCGGACCACAACTGATGGAAGCAATGAATGTGGGTAGAGTTGATATTGGCTCTGTAGGCGAGACTCCCCCGATATTTGCCCAAGCTGCTGGCACATCTTTAGTTTATGTTGCTAGTAATAAACCCAGTACTGGTAAAGGAAGCGGGATTATCGTTCAAAATAATTCACCGATTCGGACTTTAGCCGATCTTAAAGGTAAAAAAGTAGTTTTTCAAAAGGGTTCTGCTTCCCATTACTTATTAATAAAAGCTTTGGAAGAGGCTGGTTTGAAATATAATGATATTCAAGCTATTAGCCTCCCTCCTTCAGAAGCTCGTGATGCTTTTATTCAAGGCAAAATAGATGCTTGGGTAACTTGGGACCCTTATTTAGCCGTGGCCCAAAAAAAGGCCAATGCTCGTGTTTTGCGAGATGCTAGTGGCATTTCTACTCAGGGCGGATATTATCTGGCTGCGCGAAAATTTGCCACAGAAAATCCGAAATTAGTACGATTAGTTCTTGAGGAGATAGATAACACAGGGCAATGGGCTGAGAAAAACCGAGCAGAAGTTGTAAAACTGACTATTCCTCACCTCAAAATTGATGAAGATATTTTAACAACAATGGTTGGAAGGCGAACTTACGGGTTAAGACCAATTACACCCGAAATCATGGAAAAACAACAGAAGATTGCAGATTTGTTTGCCAAAGAAAAAGTGATTCCTAAACCCATCAATATTAAGGAAGCGATGCTGACTAGCGAACAATATGCAGCTATAACACCAGAAACCATTAGCCAGAAATAGCGCCAGGAGATAAGAAAATGGAAGTTTTTTGGTATTTGCCGACACAGGGAGATGAGCGTTATTTAGGTACTACAATCGGCAGGCGGCCAGCCACTTATCCCTATATGCAGCAAATCGCCCAAGCTGTTGATAAATTGGGCTATGGCGGGATGTTGATTGGTACGGGACAAAAACAAGATACTTGGATTGTAGCTACTTCATTAATTTCAGTTACGGAACGCTTGCGGTTTCTTGTAGCCTTTTGTCCGGCAATTATGTCACCTTCTTTGGCGGTTAGGATGGCTGCTACTTTTGACCAGATTTCTAATGGTCGAATTATTCTGAATGTTGTCACTGGTGGCGACACAAAAGAACTTGCTAAAGATGGGATTTTCTTAGATCATGACCAGCGTTATGAACTTACAGATGAGTTTTTGACTATTTGGCGATCGCTCATGCAAGGTGAAGAAGTAACCTATAGTGGTCGCCATTTGCAAGTTCAAGGCGCAAAACTCCAATTTCCTCCCGTACAAAAGCCTTATCCGACCTTATATTTTGGTGGTTCTTCAGATGCGGCGCTCCAAGTTGCTGCCAAACACATTGATGTGTATTTAACTTGGGGTGAACCACCAGATCGAGTTGCCCAAAAGATTGCAAAGGTACGTCGATTAGCAGCAGAACAAGGTAGAACAGTCCGCTTTGGGATTCGGATGCACGTTATAGTCCGCGAAACTACGCAAAAAGCTTGGGATGCGGCCAATGAACTGATTCAGTATGTTGATGATGAAACCATAGCAGCCGCATATCAGCGGTTTGGTCAATCGGAATCAGAAGGACAACGCCGTATGGCTCAACTGCATAATGGTAATCGCAAAAACCTAGAAATTAGCCCCAACTTATGGGCAGGTGTTGGCTTAGTGCGTGGAGGTGCTGGGACTGCCTTAGTTGGAGATCCAGACACAGTTGCAGCGCGGATGCTGGAATATGCCGATTTAGGAATTGATACCTTCGTTTTCTCAGGGTATCCCCATCTCGAAGAAGCTTATAGAGTCGCAGAATTACTGTTTCCCAAGTTGCCATTACAAACTCCAGACATCGCATTAGCGCAGCAGGTTGCAAGTACATTCAGTGAATTTGTTACCAAAACGGATTTACTTAAACCCCAACCTGTGTAAGCAATTCAAAATTCAAAAAACTAGCGTGATTTAACTCATAACACCTTAGTACAACATTGCATAAATTCGGCAAAACTCTGCGTTCCTCTGCGCTTACTTTGCGTGCCTTTGCGTTTAAAAACACTACGATTTACGCGCATCCAATTTTTACCAAATAAAAAAAAGCATGAGTACGAAAAAACCTCAACTTAGACTAGGTGCATTCTTGCCCAGCACTGGCCATCACGTAGCGTCATGGCGACACCCCGAAGCGCAAGCTAATGCTGGTTTAAGCTTTCAGCATTATAAAAGGCTGGCACAGACGGCAGAACGCGGCAAATTTGACATGATCTTCTTTGCAGACGGGGTGGCTGTGCGCGACCGTAATCAAAGCGCCGACCTTTTGAGCCGAAATGGGAAACTCGTCCACTTTGAACCTCTCACCCTGTTGTCGGCTTTATCTGTAGTAACGGAAAACATCGGTTTGACGGCGACAGTATCGACTACATACAACGAGCCTTATCACCTCGCCCGCAAGTTTGCATCATTAGATTATCTTAGCGGTGGCCGTGCCGGTTGGAATCTCGTAACTTCAGCTACTGAAGCTGAAGCGCTGAACTTCAATCGGGAAAACCACATGGAGCATACCCTACGTTATCAGCGTGCCAAAGAGTTTGTGGATGTTGTCACGAAACTCTGGGATAGTTGGGAGGACGATGCCTTCTTACATGATAAGGAATCGGGTATTTACTTCGATCCAAATAAACTGCACGTTCCCAACCACAAAGGCGAACATTTTTCAGTGCGTGGGCCGCTAAATGTGGCGCGTCCCATCCAGGGTTATCCGGTGATTATTCAAGCTGGATCTTCCGAGGATGGTAAGGATCTGGCTGCACAAACGGCGGAGGTAATTTTTACTGCCCAGCAGACCTTGGCAGAAGCTCAGGCATTCTATGCAGATGTGAAGGGGAGACTGGCTCAATACGGGCGATCGCCTGACCATCTGAAGATTATGCCAGGTATATTCCCAGTTATCGGCAAAACCGAGCAAGAAGCTAAGGACAGATTCGATCAAATTCAGGAGTTGATCGATCCGGTGGTCGGCTTAAATTTGCTTGGCTCAATGATTGGTGGATTTGATCTATCCGACTATCCATTGGACGGGCCGTTGCCGGAGCTACCAGAGACTAACGGCGGTAAAAGCCGTCAGCAACTTTTGACTGACCTGGCTCGTAGAGAGAATTTAACGATTCGACAACTGTATTTGTCGATAGCTGGAGCGCGTGGGCATCGTCAAATTCTAGGCACACCAGAACAAATTGCCGATCAGCTAGAAGATTGGTTTGTCAATGGCGGGGCAGATGGCTTTAATATTATGCCACCTTGGTTGCCGGGAGGATTGGATGAGTTTGTAGACTTGGTAATTCCGGAATTGCAACGTCGCGGTCTGTTCCGTACAGAGTATGAAGCACGAACCCTGCGCGAAAATCTTGGTTTACCTCGTCCAGTAAATCAGTTTAACAAAGTTGCTATTCCTGAAGCGGCGATCGCCTAATTTTTTCTAAAGCAAGTTTTGCAGCAAAAAGGCTCAAGCATTCCTGCCTGAGCCATGACTAAATTCAATTTGTTGAGATAAGCAGGGGGCAGGAGGCAGGAGGCAGGAGGGAAGAGAGTTTTAGCCTAGTTAATTTTTCTTCACATAGTTTGGTTTTATTGTGCCGACTTACCTGTATCTTTCGATCGGCAGTGAATAAGCTCAGTTAAAATTTATCGCAATAGTAATGTAAGATAATTATCTGGATGATGTCTGGTTGAAATCTATAACCTAAACAAAATCTAAATTACTAAAGCTGGGAGTTGGGAAACTCCGGTGAAATTCCGGGACTGTGCCGCAGCTGTGATGGGATGACCCAAGTCAGAATGCCAACTCTCAGGATGTCCTCAAGACACACTCACCGTCTACTCCCTGCGTTGCACGGGGAAGGAGTTCTAAGTTTGGTTTCTGGATTTGCCACTTGTCCTGGCTTGTTTTATCCTACTCCCGCCGCAGATGGTATATTATCTCGCGTTAGAATACCAGGTGGAATTATTAGTAGTCAGCAGTGCCGTGCGATCGCAGATATAGCAGAACAGCACGGTGGCGGCTATATAGATGTGACTAACCGAGCTAACCTGCAAGTTCGTGAAATCCGCACGGGGATAAATGCTGAGGTTCTAAAGTACCTACAAAATATGGGATTGGGTTCTGACAATACTGTTGTAGACCAAATCCGCAATATTATGACCAGTCCAACTGCTGGTATCGATCCGCAAGAATTAATCGACACTCGCCCTTTTGTCCAAGGTTGGGATGATTATATTGCAGCACATCCGGCGCTTTCGGGACTGTCGGCAAAATTTAGCGTTTGCTTTGATGGTGGTGGGATAATTCAGGTGTGCGATCGCTTGAATGATATCGCCTTTGCAGCTGTCTTAGTTAACGATAATGTTTATTTTCGCCTCTATCTCAGTGTCGGCGAGAAGGGTCAATCGCCCAGCGATACGGGAATTTTGTTACCACCAGAGGACTGTTTGCCCGTCTTAGCAGCTTTAGCGGATGTCTATCTAGCTTATAGTCATACTACGAGTAAGCGGCGGCTGCGTCTGAGAGAGTTATTGAATACTTTGGGTTGTGAAAATTATCTCCAAGAAGTTGAGCAGCGTTTGCCTTTTTCTCTTTTGTACAGTGAAATAAGAAAATACCTACTCCCTCAGCAAGGCAAGGGAGAGAAATATCAGCATATTGGCATCCATCCCCAACGTCAGCAAGGCTTATTTTACATTGGTGTCGTCTTGCCCCTTGGCCGATTGGAGAGTAGACAGATGCGGGGTTTAGCAGATTTAGCAGCAAAATACGGTAGTGGAACTCTCAGGCTAACTCCTTGGCAAAATTTGCTCCTTACAGATATTCCTCAGCAATGGGTTGCTGATGTCCAAAGTGAAATTGCTTTATTAGGATTAGATTCCTCTGCAACCAATATTAAGGGTGGATTAGTTGCCTGTTCTGGAAAAAAGGGTTGCGCCGCTTCTGCCACTGACACTAAAAGTCATGCATTGGCATTGGCAGAGTATCTTCAAACTCGCGTTACTCTCGATTACCCAGTTAATATCCACTTCACTGGCTGCGAAAAATCTTGTGCCCAGCACAGCAAAAGTGATATTACTCTCCTCGGTGTCAGCATTGAAGCTGAAAATAGAACTGTGGAAGGCTATCACGTTTATGTTGGTGACAGCAATCAGAAATTCGGACGCGAACTATATCAATATGTAACTTTTGCCGAACTACCTGCATTAATAGAGCGGATGCTATATGTATATAAAATTCAACGCTTAAATTCTGATGAGTCCTTTGGAGAATTTGCTAATCGATTTGCACTGGAACAATTACAGCAATTATTTAATATAATCCCTCAATCAATTGCGAACAACAAGATTGCCACCTTTTTAGAGAAGTCGGCAATCTGAGCCTGTTGATTTTTATATGTCAATCCCAAATTTAAAATCCCAAATTTAATGCCCGACTATATCCGAGATGCCAACGAAATTTACCGTAATTCCTTTGCAATCATCCGGTCAGAAGCAAACCTAGATGTGCTGCCACCAGATGTAGAAAAAGTTGCTGTGCGTCTAATTCATGCCTGTGGAATGACGGATATTGTCACTGACTTGGGATATTCACCAACAGCAGTGCAATCCGCAAGGGCAGCACTGGCAAATGGAGCGCCAATTCTGTGCGATTGCCGAATGGTTGCCGATGGCGTTACCAGACGGCGGTTGTCTGCAAACAATCAAGTTATCTGTACCCTCAACGAACCAGAAGTGCCAGAACTTGCGCAGCGTATGGGTACTACAAGGTCGGCGGCAGCTCTAGAATTATGGCGATCGCACCTAGAAGGCTCAGTCATTGCAATTGGCAATGCGCCCACCGCCCTGTTCCGACTGTTAGAAATGCTCGATGCAGGAGCGCCCAAACCTGCGATTATCTTAGGCTTTCCAGTGGGGTTTGTCGGTGCAGCGGAATCGAAAGCAGCATTGGCGGCAGATAGCAAAAATGTACCATTTTTAACCTTACACGGTCGGCGCGGTGGAAGTGCGATCGCGGCAGCAGCAGTTAACGCCCTGGCAACGGAGGAAGAATGAATACGCAACCCAAAGGTCGTCTCTATGGAATTGGTGTCGGCCCGGGCGATCCCGAACTATTGACTCTGAAAGCGCTGCGGTTATTACGCGCGGCTCCTGTGGTAGCTTATCAATCAGCCACAGATAAAGAAAGTATTGCTAGAGCGATCGTGGCGCAATATCTTCCCGGCAATCAAATCGAGGTACTATTTCACCTCCCCCGCGCTTTGGAACCAGAAAAGGCCAAGTCTATTTATGACAACGAAATTCAACCAATCGCCGACCATTTAGCAGCCGGTCGAGATGTCGTGGTGCTATGCGAGGGCGATCCATTTTTCTATGGTTCATTTATGTACCTGTTCACGCGGTTATGCGACCAATACGAAACAGAAGTTGTCCCCGGAGTTTCCTCGTTGATGGCTTGTCCGGTAGCCTTGGGTGTACCTTTCACCTACTATACTGATATCCTCACCGTCCTACCCGCCCCGTTGCCAGCAGAAGAACTGACAACACATCTGCTGATGACCGATGCAGCCGCAATTATGAAACTAGGTCGTCACTTTACCAAAGTACGAGATATCCTGCATAAATTAGGGCTAGCGTCACGAGCAAGATATATTGAGCGGGCATCAACATCACAGCAACGCATCATCCCCCTAGATGAAGTCGATCCAGCCGAGGTACCCTATTTCTCAATGATTGTGATTCCCACCAAGAATCGACTATAGACTGACCTTTTCTTTTTAGTTAAGGTATTGTTTAACTAATGATTGAGATTTTCCCATAAATAAATACTTCAAGAAAAGTTGATGGTTTCTAATAGCACCTTCACTCCTAATACGATCGCTGCTGGCTTTCATGCCCTGTCTGACCCCCTACGGATTAAGGTATTAGAACTGCTGCGCTCTCAAGAACTATGCGTCTGTGACCTGTGTGACCACCTGGGAACCACTCAGTCTAAACTGTCTTTTCACCTCAAAACTCTTAAAGAAGCGGGTTTAGTTCGCGCTCGTCAAGAAGGGCGCTGGATTTACTACAGCCTCAATCTACCGCAGTTTGCTGTCTTAGAGCAGTATTTAGCAGAATTCCGCCGCTTTAGCCCCATATTACCTATTCGTCCCCCCTGCGATCCTTAAATACTCATCAATTTTTTTTGTAATATTTTGTCTAATTTTAGTTTTATAGGCATTTACGAATCAAGTTTTTTTGAAATGATAGAGATATACTCTTGATATAACTCACGAATTTTAGATTTTCAATTTTGGATGTTGGATTGAATAATCTGAAATTCCTGCTCGAAGCTCCTGCATTCATGTATGGGGTTAATTGTCATGAACAAAAAAACTTCAAAACGCCTCTCCTTTTTTGACCGCTTCCTAACCTTATGGATTTTTTTAGCAATGGCGATCGGTATTGGTTTAGGCTATTTCTTTCCTGGAGTAGAAGCCTTTATCAATCAGTTCCAGGTGGGAGCAACCAATATACCGATCGCCATCGGGTTAATTCTGATGATGTATCCGCCTTTAGCCAAGGTGCGATACGAAGAATCAGGGGATGTATTTCGCAACGGGAAAATTCTCGGTGTTTCACTAATTCAGAATTGGATCGTTGGGCCAATTTTGATGTTTGCTCTGGCAGCTATCTTCTTACATGGTTATCCAGAATACATGACGGGATTGATTTTGATTGGATTAGCCCGATGTATTGCAATGGTAGTGGTGTGGAGTGACTTGGCACGAGGTAACACAGAGTATACGGCTGGCTTGGTTGCTTTTAATAGTATCTTTCAAGTCATCTTTTATAGTCCTTATGCCTGGTTTTTCATTACTGTACTGCCGCCACTGTTTGGGTTACAAGGTAGTGTTGTGAATGTCAGTATTGCTGAGATTGCCAAAAGTGTGTTTATCTATCTTGGTATTCCCTTTTTAGCTGGATTTTTCACTCGTTACTTCTTAGTAAAAGTAAAAAGTAAGCAGTGGTATCATGAGGAATTTGTGCCTAAAATCAGCCCCATCACACTGATTGCTTTATTATTTACAATCGTCGTTATGTTCAGCTTGAAAGGGAATTTGATTGTTCAGATCCCCTTCGATGTGGTGAAGATTGCAATTCCGTTGATTGTCTACTTCATCATCATGTTTTTAGTCAGCTTTTACATGGCTTGGCGCGTTAAAACAGACTATTCTAAAGCCGCAAGTGTCGCATTTACATCGGCAGGAAATAATTTTGAATTAGCGATCGCAGTTGCGATCGCAGTATTTGGCATTAATTCGGGTGTTGCTTTTGCCGCCGTTGTCGGGCCTCTGGTGGAAGTGCCTGTATTGATTGGTCTGGTTAATGTGGCTTTCTGGTTTGAAAAACGTTATTTTTCGCCATCTGAATCGAGAATCTTTTAAATTTAGTCAAATTATTCGGAGGATTTGAACCATGAAACGTGTGATGTTTGTCTGCAAAAAGAATTCTGCCCGTTCCCAAATGGCGGAAGGCTTTGCTAAAACTCTTGGTAAAGGAAAGATTGCAGTGATTAGCTCCGGGTTAGAAGCAAGTCAGGTCAGACCAGAAGCGATCGCAACCATGAAAGAAATTGGTATCGACATTACCGATCAACACTCTAAACCCCTTAGTGATTTCCAAGCACAAGACTTTGATGTAGTGATTTCTTTGTGTGGCTGTGGCGTGAATTTACCGCCAGAGTGGGTTGTGCGAGAAGTATTTGAAGATTGGCAGTTAGACGATCCAGCAGAACAACCAGAAATTTTTCCGAGAGTCCGCGATCAAATCAAAGAACGGATCATTCAATTAATTGAGTCTGTAAATAAAGAATTTACAACTGCTCGATAAATATTATTTGTAGTGCAAATATTCGCGATCGCCAATCAATCGTCAGTAGCTAAAGCATATCAAGATTTTAACGAAGACGGGACTATGAAGGATTCGCTCTCTCGCGATCGCGTTGTCGATGTCATGGAAGAACTTTACAAATTTACCTTGCTATTGCGTGACAAAGTTGATTATCTCACAGACCGCTACAGCGAACGTAAGGAAAGCTGCAAAAGAGACAATCATGATAGCCTCTCAATCTCTTGAAATTAACTCTAAAACAAATTGACTATTGAGCATCCAAAAAAAGATAACCTCCTGGCAGATTGAACCAGGAGATTGAAAAAAAATGATTCATCTTTACAAGCGTTGTAGCAGACTCAAACCGTGGCTATCAGTACCACAGGTATTGAAAAGAAAGTATTCATCAGCCAACTTTTGCACTTGTTCTGATTCCAAGGTGCTGGGTTTCCAAGGGTTAGGGTTATTGTAGGCGTAGAAAGTTTCCACACCATCGATGCCCTTTTCTGCCGCAGCTGGAATTAAGTCGAAATGCGATCGCTTGTAACGAGCTGGATGAGCCAGAACTGCCAATCCCCCAGCTTCATGAATAGCGGCAATCACGTTACTTGCCTGATATTCTTGCCCTGTAGTCGACCTTCTTTGCAGATAGGGTTTCATACTAGGGTGTTCTATGGCAAAAGCGTAAGCCAAAATGTGAACTTCTATATTCAAAAGGTTGGCATTGATTTCCACGCCACTCCACAGGTGAGGAGTTGTTGCATGAGGATTATTCCACTTCCAATCTTCTAACCAAGCAAGGGCCGCTTGATAGCCGACAATACCATGATGATCGGTGATAGCTAACCCTTTTAACCCAATAGCGATCGCCTGCTCCATCAATGCACTAGGCTGCAATCTACCATCCGAGTAGACAGTGTGCATGTGAAAGTTGAATAACCTTGGACAACTATGTGCATCAATGTTACGGAATACTTGCTTTAAAAGTTCTGCCGAAGTTGTAGTACGGGCCAAATTTACAGCCATAACCCCCTCTGAAGAAAAATATATCCTTAACACACCAAAATGCTACATCTCTGGATAAGAAAGAACCAACACTAAAAATTAGTATCGGCTGATACTTTCTCAGCTTCCTCAGCAAATTTTTCAATATGTTAAGACTACGTTAGCAAATCTTAACCTCAGTGGTCATGCGTGATTCATACTACTTTGTTATTAAGTAGTAGTAAATATTACATCCAATTTTTCATAAATGCGCCTATAGCATCTGTGCTAAATGACATAGAAGATAAAGGTTTGGTAGGATAATTATCTCTAATAAGCCGGAAATGCAAATTTGTTTTGTGTGTAAAAAATATTATTTATCTCTGTAATTACAGCTTTTTCCTAACCAAAATGACTTTAGCGTAGGCGTAGCCCGCCGCAGGCATCACATAAGTGAGTCTAAAATAGCTTCGAGAAAATTAGCGATGTCTACGACGGGCTATGCCTACGCTTGGGTTGTATTATACCCCTCGGGCAATTCCAAAAGAATCTCCCTTCAAGGTGACTCCCAACGGTTCCACCACCACCTCACGAGAAAGGGACGCTTCAACTCTTCCGGCAATCGCAGCCGAAAGTTGATGTTCTCTTGCAAGCAGGACAATTCTCTCTGCATCCTGCTCCGACTCTGTATAGAATGCAAATCCTGCACCGTAATTGAACACCGAAAGCATCGTCTCGGCGCCGCCCTCAAGATGACTCTCAACAAATGTAAATATCTCTGGTACAGGGAGCATTGTTTCGATAACGTACCGAAGCGGTTTCACCGACCGCATCAGCTTTTGCCAGCCATGACCAGTGATATTCTCCATCGCTGTGGGACGAATTCCTTCGCCAAGCACTGCCTGTACAAGGGGCGTGTAGAGATACGAAGCAGCATTCATCGCTTCCCAGAACTCTTGCCCACTCGGAAGTTTTGTTCTGTAGCCATCAGGAAGCGACTCAGCAAGCTTTCGCAGTGGGGTAAAACCGTTCTCATGGGGGCCCGAACTTTCGATGAGAACAATAGTATTTCCGGCATCCAGACGCGAGCTATCAATAGGAGCGACACCAGCTGGCATAACCCCAAAAACCGAGCCGGCGATATCGAGCCGCCCTGGAATCATCTTGGTTTTTAGTTGAGGAGTTTCCCCTGAGAGATACACACATCCCACTCGTTTGCAGCCCTCAACTACTCCATCCAGAAACCCATCAAGGAAAGCGGGGGTAAAAATTGTTTCGGGAGTACTCGAAGGCAGATAAAGACCGAGAAGTATAGTCTGCATACCTGAAGTTGCGGCATCGTTCGTCAGACACGAGATGATCTTAATTCCAATATTCCACCAGAATCGTCGAAGTTCTTCTTCGGAAAGATCGTCAGGGCGAGTATCGTCTGCGGTGCCTAGTCCTTCGGGCACAAGTGTCATCGAAAGTTCTCTAGCCCCCGCCTCTAGAAACGGAGCGAGGTTGAAGCTGAAAGCGTTAGCACTTGCTCCAAGACCCGATGCGGGGACGATGCCATAAGCGCTTGCAAAGCTAAGTGTGCGTTTTGCGGCATCGATGAAGCGTCGTTTTGCAGCATCGAGAGTATCGTAATCGACTTGATCGAGAGCTTGAGCCATCAGGTTGCGTTTTAAGTTAGAAGTTAGGAGTTAGGAAAACTGATAACTCCTCACTTTAAAATACCTCATCTTCGATACCGCGCCACCATTCCCCCAATTTCATCAAGTCTTGATAAATATCTTCTAATTCTTTGGTATAAACATCGTTTGTCAGGGTGGCTCGACGCTCTTGCAATTTTTTGAGGCGCAGTTGTACCAATACCCAAGGTTTAGAGATGCTATTCGTTGCTTCGATGTATTGCGCTAGTTCTTTGCTATCCATATATCTTTATTTCTCCACCATCCCCTCAACGCCTAACCAAAAACAGTCACGATACTAGTACAATGTCTAAGCTAGTTTTCAGGGTTTGTAGTAAGCACTTTAGTGCTTAGAAAATAAGGACTAAAGTCCCTACTACGAACTCGCTTACCCATCAATTTAAACTTGACTGACTACTGTCGTGACTGCTGACAAGAGTGTTAACTGAATTATTTCTACTTTACATATCTGGCACAAGCTACGTAGCCGCAAAGTAGCTGGCTAAAAGACATTGTAGCCAGTTCAAAACTGGCAATTAATTAAGCTTTAGCCAAGTTTTCAGCAGCAAAGTCCCAGTTGACCAAGTTTTCTAGGAAATTCTTGATGAACGCTGGACGGGCATTTTTATAGTCAATGTAGTAAGCGTGTTCCCAAACATCCAAGGTTAAGAGTGCCTTCTTACCATGAGCTAGGGGATTTTCTGCATTTGGTGTTTTGATCACCTTTAGCGTACCACCATCATCGATCAGCCAAGACCACCCACTGCCGAATTGAGTTGCAGCCGCGTTAGAGAACTCTTCCTTGAATTTGTCAAAGCTACCAAAATCTTTATCGATTTTGGCTGCGAGTTCACCTGTGGGTGTACCACCACCTTGTGGTTTCAAAGAATTCCAGAAGAAGGTGTGGTTCCAAACTTGGGCAGCGTTGTTGAAGATTCCCACCTTAGAAGAGTCTTGGAAGGAAGTTTTAATCACTTCTTCCAGGGACTTATCAGCAAGTTCTGTACCTTCAGTGAGCTTGTTGAGGTTGTCTACATAAGCTTTGTGATGCTTGCCATAGTGATACTCGAAAGTTTCAGCTTTCATGCCAAAAGGCTCTAGAGCATCTTTTTCAAAGGGTAGTGGGGGCTGTACAAATGCCATTGTGTCAAATCCTCTCTTTACCGGTTTCTAGTTTGTAAGCTATTGCAGAAGTTTGGGAAATTAATAGCTCTTATTTTTAGAGGTTTTATGTCTTTAATCATGGAACATAAAACTTAACATCGTCATTCTACTACCAAAGTGAAGACGGAAACAAAGTACTTTGTTGATAAGTCAAATCACTAGCAATTTCTGACTATAAATAAAAATGACTAATATCTTATAACGAAATGCCAATACCTAACTAGCATTTAGCAATTGAAGCTTTCATACTTCTATCTTTAGTAGGATTAATTACGATTTGAAAAATCAGTCGAAAGCGAGATGATTTAATATGTAAATAAATGTAATATTTGTTTAGATGCTACTAAATATTAATTCTTAAAGAAGATAGCCAGTAGTCAAATTATATATTTTTTATTTTTAAAATAATTTTGAGGATGGTAAGTGAATAATCGCTCACCTACCACCCTTTGAAACTAAAAAACTAACAGCAAGTAGGAGTAATTAACACTGAGATAAACGCTGTTGGTAATAGTTAACGATTTGTGCTGTGACTTCAGACACGTCCAAACCATCAGTTTGAAGTTCGATCGCATCTGCTGCTTTCTGCAAAGGAGAAACCTTGCGTGTACTATCTTTCCAGTCACGTTCGGCAATGTCGTGTTCCAGCTGCTCTAAACTCACTTCAGGTTGACCTTGGGTGTTAAAGTCTTGCTGGCGGCGACGGGCGCGTTCACTCACAGAAGCGGTTAAGAAGATTTTAACTTCGGCATCGGGAAATACGTGAGTACCAATATCCCGACCCTCAGCAACTAAACCACCTCTTTTACCCCAGCTTTGCTGTTGTTTAACCAGTGCTTGACGGACAGCGCTTTGCGCGGCGATCGCCGATACAAGAGAAGTTACCTCAATGGTGCGAATTACCTGGGTAACATCAGTACCGTCAATCCAAACCTGCACGGATGATTGTAAATCCTGCGTGGGAGTAAGTTCAATTTTACACTGATTAGTTAATTCGGCGATCGCACACTCATCGTCAATAGCAATCCCCTTTTGCAGTACCAACCAAGTGACAGCACGGTACATTGCTCCTGTATCTAAATACACTAAATTCAGATTTGCTGCCACTTGCCGCGCCACTGTGGATTTTCCAGCCCCGGCTGGGCCATCAATGGCGATAATGGGTTGACGATCGCGCAATATGAGATTGTCAATCAAACGTGTAGCACCAAAACGAGCTGCGATCGCCAACATTCCTTCCTCCTCAACTTTTTCTAAAGACATCAACGTAGTCGGTTCAACCAATTCAATATATTCCACTGAGACCGTGCTGACCATTGCCACTTCTTGCTGTACCACTGCTATCAACTTGTTGCTATTGCGATCGCCTGCAATAAATGCGGCTTTAGCTCGTCGCAAACCCCGATATAACACCGCTGCTTGCTCTTTTGCCGTTGCAGTCAAATATTGATTGCGAGAACTGAAGGCCAGACCCGACGCTTCCCGTACTGTTGGACAAGCAACAATTTCTACTGGCAAATTTAAGTCAGCTACTAAGCGTTTAATAATTGCTAGTTGCTGACCATCCTTTTCACCAAAGTAGGCACGGTCAGGCTGTACCAAATTGAAAAGTTTGGTAACAATCGTAGCGACACCCTGAAAATGACCTTGCCGAGAACGACCACACAAGCCTGTTATCATAGCAGATGGGGGGATAACTTGTGTAACCTTTGATTCTTGTATACTCTTCTGAGGAACTGCCATTTCTTCCGGAGTCGGTGCAAAAATCGCATCTACCCCAGCTTGTTCGCAAAGTTGTTGATCTTGCTCTAAAGTGCGGGGATAGCGTTGATAATCCTCATTAGGAGCAAATTGTAGGGGATTGACGAAAATACTCACAATCACCGTAGAATTTTCGTGCCGCGCCCGTTGGATTAAGCTTAAATGACCTTGATGCAAATTTCCCATCGTTGGCACCAGACCGACTGCCGTCTGATACCAGCCAGTCATTTCATCTAGTCTCAGATCCTCAGTAACTGCAATTAGCTTGTTTTCTGAGCAGCGTTTAGTTAAATAGCAGCGTAAAGCTGCGACTGTTGTCAGCAGGCGCACAAAAATACCCCTAGTTCTTATCGATCCCTCCCCCGTTAGTTTATATCCGAAATAGAGGGAAGAGTTGATTGAACTAGGGGAATTAAGTGATACGGAACTGGGATTGGGGTTAGGGGAAAGGTTATAGGTGATAGGCGATCGGGAATAATCTTTCCCCTGTAACCTGTAACCTACTCGATTATTTTCCCAATACCTCAATATGCACTGGCGCCACGCCACTGCCCATCATTCCCAAAATTCGAGCCGCGCCGGCAGACACGTCAATGACTCGACCTCGAATGAATGGCCCTCGGTCATTAATCCGCAGCACTACGGAACGACCATTGCGGGTATTGGTTACACGAACTTTTGTACCAAAGGGTAAGCTGCGATGAGCAGCAGTCATTCCTTCTGGATTAAATCTCTGACCGCTAGCAGTACGATTACCAGAACCGTCATAGCCGTAATAAGAAGCCATACCTCTCAAGGTGGCTCGCACTACTCCGACGGCAATCTGTTGCGGTAGCTTTGGTATTGATATTTGTTGACGTACTGGTAAATTAGCAATCTCTTTTAAGGGAGATGCATTGCCTAGTAGTCTCCGCAGGCGATTGGTTGCTTGCAATGCATCTTGGGCTAGATCGTTGGTACTACCTGCTAATCGCGTACCTTCGCTGATTTCGACCAACTCTTCGCCATTAATTTTAATTACATAGCGATCGCCATTTTGTTGGACAGGGACGCTTTTGTTTTGCGCTTGATCGGCAGTAGATTTTTCCCCTGCTTTCCAACTGACGGTAATCTTACTCCCGTCAACGTTTTCCCGATTCAACTGGTTGATCTTAGCTGCTATTACACCAGCTATCTGAACCGGGTCATTGTCAGCGGAGCTAATCTGGTTACTCGCATCTGTTAGGTTCCCAGTGTTTAATGCATTTGATGAATTGCTAGCAATAAGGGCGTACGATTGTACGCCCCCAGTATTGCCAATTGCACCAACTTTTTTAGTCTCAAGATTCGTATTTGATACAGAACTCAAAAAGGTGAGAACAGGTATATTTTTGATAAAAAGGGTTGCCGCCTTACGTCCTCTAATGTTGTGAGGATGAATTTCTGTAATCACAGCATCCAAGGTTTGTTTCCCTGCTGTTGATTGGTACTCTCCCACCTTAACCACATCAGGCGCGGGTGATTTTTGGGATGCTAGCCCATTTCCTTTGGTGGTTTGAGTGCAACCGACTGAGGGTATTCCCAAAACAGCCATAAACAGGGCAACAATAGTCCACAAATGTCTTTGATTCATGCGTCCGTTTTTGAAAGCGACTGTAGAACTTAAAGTTTTATAACTTGCGGGATTTATCACTAATAAAAGTGATTTCCCTTTTGAAAAACTCGAACTCGTTCCGTTTTCACTTTGTTCTTTATAACTGCAACAGACTAACACGAACCTTTTGGCTTGGGGATCAGGGTTTTAGCGTAACTATCGGCCACTTTCTCAAATTCCCATTCCAATTTGAAGGTCGAAACCTTTCTCAAAAGCGGACTTTGGCTATGTAACGCTTTTTTCCGTAAGTCAAAAATTTCTTAAAAAAACTTTACGCTTATTTCACACTAAAGTAGCGATACCCTATTCACATCACTTCTAAAGGCTCGCAACTACTCGTGTATTCTAGATCACATCGCTTTTGGCTATTTCCTATAAGAAGGTAATATAACTTTAATTAAATAGCATCGGCATAAATACTTAAAATCATTTATTTAATGAAATATTTAGATTTAACTATGAATAAGTCGTGATATGAGTTACATCTTAAAAAATTATGCAAATTAGTTTGAGTCTGATATCTTTTTTCACAGTTTTTTCTACTTGCATCAATCATTACTTTTATTCTCCACAACTAGACTTATATTGGTAATAAATATAACTTTTATTAACCGTATTACTGAGTATAAAAAAAGGACAATACCCAAATTAATATTTTTCAGGATTAATGACTTAAAAATTAAGAAAACTTTGCGATCGCTTAAACAACAGATATCGCCTGTAATAAAAAATACACCTTGTTTTATTTAATTTCAGTAATTGCTCAAGTATGATTTTTTAGAGCAAGCTGTTTTTGACAAAATCTTTGTAACTGTAGGGATGTACAGCTGCACCTCTTCTATATATAGTAGGTATTTTGGGAAATGCCATCAGCCTAATGACAAACCAAGTGCATCAAGGAGATTTAGAAATAGAAGCATCGCCATTAAAAGCTTTTCTCAACGAATTGCATTCCCAATACCAGTCACTGCGGGAGGGTGCAGTAGCGAAATACATTCCCGAACTGGCAAAGGCAAACCCGGATTTGTTCAGCATTTGCATTGTGACAGTGGATGGTCAGGTTTATAAAGTTGGGGACTACGAGCAACTTTTTACCATTCAGTCAATTTCCAAAGTGTTTGCTTATGGACTTGCCTTAGAAGATCATGGACTGGATTATGTTTTAACTAGAGTTGGCGTGGAACCGACGGGAGATGCATTCAACGCGATTGTTTTGGATGAGCAATCGAAGCGACCTTATAATCCAATGGTAAACGCTGGAGCGATCGCCACCACCAGCTTAATCAAAGGTTCCGGCCCAACCGAACGCCTCAATCGGATGCTGGATATGTTTCGGCGATATATTGGCCGCGACGTATTCGTTGACATTTCAGTTTTTACCTCAGAACGGAGTACAGGACATCGCAACCGCGCAATGGCGCATTTGATGCTCAACTTTGGCATGATTGACCGAAATATTGAAGAGGCGCTGGATCTTTATTTTCAGCAGTGCGCTGTGATGGTAAATTGTCAAGACTTAGCATTGATGGCGGCTACCCTTGCTAACAGGGGTATTAACCCCATCACCAAAGAACGGGCGGTAGATAAGCGTTACATCAAAGATATTTTGAGTGTGATGTATACCTGTGGGATGTACAACTTTGCAGGTGAGTGGGCTTATAAAATTGGGATTCCAGCGAAAAGCGGTATTTGTGGTGGAATTATTGCCGTTGTACCCAATAAAATGGGCATCGGAGTTTTTTCGCCCCTGTTGGATGTGCGCGGTAATAGTGTGCGGGGGGTAAAGGTTTGTGAAGAACTTTCTCAACGGTTAGGTTTACATCTATTTGATTGTTCAGGCCAAGAGTGAATTGGAAGGCATTGGGTAGAGGGGAGAATAAATACTGTCTCCCAACTCCCAACTCAGCACGGGCTAAACCCTAGCTATCCGCTAACAGCACTCAGCACTCAAAACTCTTCTGCTTGCGGAAGTGGGAAAATTTCACCAGCTAAGTAAGCTTGAAAGTGCTTTTGGAAGTACAACCAAGAAGTCATATCTTCCCCATCTATCAATGCTTTTGGGGCTTGTTTATATAAAGGAATACGGCTATTAATTTCGTCTTGCAACAGTGGAGGCAGTTTTGTTAAACCATTGACTTTGCTGCCAACAGCACTGTAGATTAGTTGACCGGGGCGATCGCCCATTTTCATCCAGGGAAGCCATTGACCGATCCGATCCCAACTAAGTTTGAGTTCAGAAACAGAGGGAAGTGCTGGGTTGAATAAATCTGCAGTTGGCACAGTTAATTTAAACAATTCCGCTGCCTGATAAATTGGATTTGGGCTGTATTCAGCAAATTTGCGATCGTCTGCTAAGGGATTGGGGTAATAAGGAAATATATCAAAAACGAAGGTTGTGCTGTCACCATCTACTTGTGCGGGGAAGTTTCCCTCAAACTTTCCCTGCACAGGATTATTGGCAACGTGAATCACCGGAACTGTCTCGCCTGTCCAAGGATTCTCCCATTTGGATAAAACCTCATCTGTTTTTGGGTTGAGGTAGTAAGTTAGTTCCCTAGAAGTAAAATCCCAACTACCTTCTTTCGTGGGAATACATCGGCTAACGCTTAATCCCAGCATCTTAAACAGGAGTTGTCTCTTCTCACCGGGGATAAAGGCGTAAATTTTACCTTTCCAAATCAGGAAAGTGGATTCGGCAGGGTCAAGGGAAGAACGAGTTTTAACCCAGTGCTGCGCTTCAAGTTCTTGAATTTGGGCAACCATCTAAAGCATCCTTAGTATTTCGATAACAAAAGGATAAGCTAACCAGCATTCAAGTTGCATCTTTAGAAGTTAAAAGGTAGGGGAGGGGTAGAAGAAATATATTTTGAACTCCATTAATGAGCCTTTGATACTCGCTGACGAGTCTTTAATACTCGTGAATGAGTCTTTGATACTCGCCGACGAGTCTTTGAACTCCATTAATGAGCCTTTGATACTCGCTGACGAGCCTTTAATACTCGTGAACAAGCATAAAAACTCTACTCCTTTGCCCAATGCCCAATGCCTTTATCAATTAAACTGGTTCAGAAACCTGCTCATCCAGACGGCGAAACAAAAACAACCAAAGAGGTAGAGAACTGTTAATCGCAATTAGTCGCACCAAATGACCAGTTGTGACAATTTCAACATTATGATTCAATGCTAGGGAAACTAAGATCATTTCTGCCGATCCTCCTGGTGCTGTGACTAAAAGACAGGTTAACCAGTCCCAAGAGGTTAATTGCATCGCAAGTATAGCAGCGATCGCTCCAGCTACGAGAGTCATTCCTACAGACATCAAGGCATAGCCAACAGTCCGCTTTCTAAAGTTGGGTTTGTCTCCCCAATATTCACCAATAGTAATTCCCAGGAGCATTTGACCCAATAAGTTAATTAAAGGCGGGGGACTAAAGCTAATATCACCCATAAAAGGCAGCCAATGTAGCAAAGGATTAAATCCGATACCAATCAACAATGCACCAAAGAAATCGCCAGCTGGTATTTTAAATAATATAGCTGGATAAACTACTAATCCAGTAATCACCAGTACTAATAAGAGTAATTCGAGTTGAGATGGATCGAGATTGAGCCAAGCAGCTTTGATTGGGAGTGTTTGCGGATAGTAATTACCAGTTGATGTCCTAGCGATGAAGGGAATTAGAACAACTACACAGGTAACGCGAATCGCCTGAACTAGGGCAACCAAGCTAACATTTTTATTGTAATCGGCAGCGATCGCAGCCATAATTCCTACACCACCAGGAACTGTAGCCAGCATTGCTGTAAATAGGTTAGTTTTACTGACGCGGGAGTAAATGTAACCGATACAGCTTCCACTCAGCAACAGAAATAAGGTAAGAAAAATAAATATGGGAATACCAGAAGCAACACTAGCTAGATTAGCGTGGGTATTGGAAGCGCCGACAGTTAAGCCGACAAGTGCCATTCCCACTTTTCTAGCAGTGCGATTAGGTTGGGGAGAATATTGATAAAGAATCCGACATCCTTGGAGAACCAATGTACCAGCGGCAATCCCGCCAAATATCCAGGCAATCCTGCCAATTTGGAACTTTGCGAGGAGTAAACCCAGAGGTAATGCCAGAAGCATTTCCAAGACAAGGACAATTAGTTGCTTCCCAAATAGCTGCTGTTTGGTAACAACAGGATTTTCATGAGTGTGTTCTTCCAGGCTGGGAGTAGCACTTAGACTTTGATTCATCGATACTAAGCTTTTTTTTAAGTCTAAGCTATAGGTGCAAAAGTGGATCTCCTGGGATGCGATCGGACATTACCAGCAACAAGCAAAATTATACAGGTGAAGGCTTTTAGTTCTAGTGGTGGGTTTATTTTAGATTTAGATTTAAGTCAGGTTTGGTAGCTCACCTATTGCACCAAACAATTAAAATAGTGCCAGAGATATTCCACATCCACAGACAAAATTAAATATATGAACACAACTCCCTCTAAAAGAGAAATAGATGAAATGTTCAAGTGGTTAAATCGTAACCGCCAGATGTTATTAGAATTATACAAAAATCAATATATCGCTTACAATGCAAATGGAATAATAGCTCAAAGCGAGAACTTACGCGAAGTTTTGGCATTAGCTAATGCTACGAAACAGCCTTTTTTAATTTACCTAGTTCCGCGTCGTACTGCTTCTATAGAAATTTTACCAATTCGCTTTCGCAGCATCGCTCGTCATGATTGGCAACCAAATTATAGTGTTATTTTAAAACACGGAGATATAGAATCTAATACAACAATGTTAGTAGATTCTGGTGCTGAATTAAGTTTAATTTCATTAAAAGTTGGTCAAGATTTAGGCTATGCTTTGGCTGATTCAGAATCAACTTTGTTGGCAGAAACGATAGGTGGTAGAGTTGAGTACGTTTTACGCAATGTCGAAATGACAATTGATGAACACAATTTTATTACTCCAGTAGCATGGTTACAAACCAATACAGGCGGAGAACAATTGCTTTTAGGGCGAGAAGTTGTATTTGATAAATTTAATATTGAATTTAGGCAAGCTGAGGAACAAATTATTTTTACATGGCGTGAAGATTTGAAGTCATAAAAAAGGGAGCTAACTGCTAATATTTGGGTTTCAGTGGCGGGTTTCTTTTTCCTTCAATCAACCCACGTTTGACAGCTTCGCTTAATGCAGTGGCTTTTCTTAAAAGTCCTTCTTTCTTGATAGACCTGGATCAGGGTTTGTAACTCTAAGCGATCGCTTTCACTAAGAGTACCTGATTGTTGGCGATCGAGCATTTCGCTTAACCGGGCATCCTGTTCTGGTTCCATTTGCAGTTCGGTCAGCACCAGGGCTTGTTCATCAGAAAGGATAGAGACAGGCTCAAGATTGCTAATGTCCCCACTGACGGGCGGAATTGAAAGTTGAATGGTATCTACTAAAATGCTGGCAACATCACGATTTACCAACCGGGTAAAGCGTTCTGTACGTTGGTAAATATCGTCTGGCAGGGTAATTATGATTTTGGTACTCATAGCTCCTGTAAATACTCCTCTCTATTATCACTTGTAATTATTAATTAAATTATGTGTCTTAGGGGAACATAAACTGAAGAGCATAATTTTAACTTCATTAGATATTTATTTGTAGCGATCACAGACTAATACATTTTGGGCAAACTAACTTAGTAAGCAACCTTTATATTACTAGTTGGAAATAAAAAATTATGAAGTTAAATCTAAACTATAAAGATATGTCAGTTTTATCCTATATTCATCGGAGAGAACTGCCATCCGTGCCTGGGATTTATTACGTGGGTAATTATAAATGCCCAGTTATGTATATCGGTCTTTCACGCAATTTGAAAAAACGCCACATTAATCATCATCGTCAGATACAGTTTGAGAGTATCGATAACCCCATTATACGCTACCAGATTTTACCAAACAATTTATTAATTAAAATCTCAAACTTGGAAGCCGCTTTAATTAGGTTAGAGAAGCAATCCATAGATTACTATAAGCCACCTCTCAATTACACACCCTTACCAAATCAACCAAGATTTAGAACATCACATGGCCCGATTTATATTCAAATCCATAAAGTTAGAGAAGAAGGCTACTGTTTACACTTTGATGCTCAAGATGAGGACGAATTGGCAATAAACACAAGTAAATTATCTTTACTGACTAGAGCTATCGAAGAAGAGCGACCCATATTTTTGATAGCATCTGGGTATTACGAAGATTATGAGATGGCAAATTATCCCAATCTATCTAAACTTACTTCCTACAGCAATGATAGAATTTATCTTCTTGTAAGTCGTTTCATACCTTATGAAGAAGATCAGTCTGAATGCCCCGGTTACAATTATGTTGTTTATGGGGCAACATCCAAAGTATTTATCAACCCTTATATCATCCTCAACAACAGACCAGGATTTGATGAATTTAGAAGAAGCTATTTAAAACTAGGATTTACTAATTGTGAGCGCTCACCCTTTGTCAAGGAATTGCTGCGTTTAGGCGAATTCAATTTACTCTAGCTTATATATTTGTGTTTCCGTGATGACATACAGCATTAAAATAGGGACTGAGAAATACATCTCAGTCCCGATAAAAAAGCGGGCTAACCGCTATTTATATGGTTAACCCGTGCAGCTTTGGGAACGCGCAGAGAAATTGTTATTGCAATACCAACTTCACATTGGCGTTTTGCAGACCGCGCTGTTTCACTTCAGCCAAAGTTTTGTTAACGGCATACTTTTGGTTGATTGAGTTGATCAACTCGGTTTGGTTGTGCTTCTTAGCAACGCCCCACAAGTCAGCGATTAGGTCAAAAGAACCATCGCCATTGCGAGACCAGCCGAGGTCATATTCGCCTTCCAACACGGCAACGATGTCCGAACGGACACGCTGACCGTTATAACCACGGACATCAGCTTCAGTCTTTACGCTGATACCGAGGTCGCGCAAGGAAGCCTTGAGGATTTCGGCATCGGTGATTTTGGTACGCAGGGTGCTAAAGTGAGACATTTGGGTTTCCTCCAATGAGAAGATTGAGAAAAACGACAACGGTTTGTTTTGGGCGAAGCCGCGCTTAACAGGATGCGGCTTTTCTTATAACTGCTAGCATTTTCAGCTAGCCTTTCCCCCTGGGATGGCAGAGGAAAGCTTTTAAAACTCCATTCGCTGATATTCAGCTACGGAGGATGCTGCGGGGCGTGCGCGCTGTCTGGCCCAATCTCTCAGAGCCGTTACTTGTTCTTGCATCGTTCGAGACAGCGGCAATGTTGCCTTCAGTGCAGCAATAATATCTAGTTGGGTGAACTCCCGATCTTGGGCAAAAGCTTCATACATTGCCGCAACGATCGCTTGTTCAACTTCTGCTCCAGAAAAGCCATCAGACATCTTGGCTAATTGCTCAAGATCGAATCGAGAGATGTCTTCACGGCGCTTGGTCAGATGAATATTGAAAATATCTTGCCGTTCTTCCGGTGTTGGCAGATCGACAAAGAAGATTTCATCAAAGCGTCCTTTCCTCAAGAATTCCCCAGGTAAGCGTTCTACTCGGTTGGCAGTTGCCATCACGAACACTGGTGATTTCTTATCTTGCATCCAAGTGAGGAAAGAGCCGAAGATTCTACTTGAAGTCCCCCCATCAGAATCAGAGGAACCACCACTACCAGCAAAGGATTTATCTAATTCATCGATAAACAAAATCGCTGGGGAAATAGATTCTGCTGTTTTCAGGGCGTTTCGCAGATTTGCCTCACTTCGTCCCACCATTGAGCCGTCGTAGACTCGCCCCATATCTAACCGCAACAGTGGTAAACCCCACAGCCGGGAAGTAGTTTTAGCAATTAATGACTTACCGCAACCGGGAACTCCTAAAATTAGCATCCCCTTTGGTTGAGGCAAACCATACTCTCTCGCTCTTTCTGTGAAAGCGTTAGAGCGTTGCTTGAGCCATCTTTTTAACTCTTCTAAGCCACCTACAGCATCAATAGTTTCATCTTCTTCAATGTATTCTAAGATGCCATTGCGCCGAATTAGTTGCTTTTTCTCAGATAAAACGATGTCTACTTCATCTTCCGTCAAACGCTCTTTAGTTACCTGTGCCTTACGGTAGACTTTCTCAGCTTCATCTTTAGTTAGACCTAAAGCAGCCCTGAGAAGTTTTTCTCTGGCTTCTGTTGTCAGTCGCCGACCACGATTTTGCTCTATATGGTGAGTTAAGACTTTATTCAACTCAGCCATATCTGGCAATGTAAAGTCGAGAACGACAACTTCTTTTTCCAGTTCTATAGGTACTTGTTGCATCGGAGACATCAAAATGATGTTCTTTTGCATACCTTTGAAACTAGCGATCGCATCACGCAACGATCGGTTAGTCGCAGGCGCATCTATAAAGGGATGTAAATCTTTAAGAATAAATATACTTGGTTCTTTCTGCCGGATGATCCATTCAATCGCTGCCTCTGGAGACACAGTATTATGTTGAGTAACATTCCGGGGTTGACCATACTCAACAATCCCGTGTGTTACTGTCCAAACAAATACTCGGCGTTGGGGTTTTAATAACTGAGCGATTGTAGAAATTGCTTGCTCGGCCCGCTCTTCCTCGGAGGTAACAAGGTAGATTAAAGGGTATTGAGCTTGAATTAGGATTTTGAGCTCTTCGTTCATACTTCGACCTACTTGAGACCTTATAGAGACAGTAGAGACATTGCTTCTGGTAAAGACAACCGAATCATGAATATCTATTTAGCAAGGAACTAACTCTTCCTCACCCTTGGGATTGGTTTCATCTTCATCCATCTCATCAAGATAAAGATGCTCTTTACCAACTACTCCTGGTTGATTGCCTAAAGCAACCAGTTCCCCATCACGTAAGACTAATGAGCTATCACAAGTTGGGCATGAATAAACTTTATGAGTCCGCCCATAAGAAGAATCTTCTAACTCGTCAACCAATTCTTGATTGGATAGGTAAAAACCAAGGGCACGTTCGGCAAGTTCTGACATTGGCTCGGAATCGACTGCTGAACGAATCTTCAGTTTTCTGTGCAACTCTGGCGATAAATACAAAGTGACCTTTTGCTTAGTTTGCGTTTGCATATAACTTTTTAACGGTCTTACCCGGGTATGTATATCAAGTTATCGGTTCTTTTATTGGTTGTCAAGACAGTAAAACGTTTTAACGCCAGTATTGTTACATTTGTTTACGTTTGGCGATGAAATGCTGTTTATTGAGTGATAAATCGCTGACTACAAACCTTTCAGAATTAATCAAGACTTGCCCACTCAAAACTTGAAACCTCAATGAAAATTAGCGATCACTAATTAATGATTGCCTGAGTTGGTTGATTTTTTAACTATTTGGAGCGTCAACGGATTAAAGTTGAACACCTTTCCGGTTGTAAACAATTGATATCCACAAGAGATGCCAGCGAATGACACCAACATAGAAAAAAGTGACACAGAGCCGATTACAACACCACTGGCGATGAATAAAGCAATTCCTATCCCAATCAACACCCATCCTAGTTTCCGATTATCGCTCCCACCCCAATTTAGAGCTACTATACCTCCCATACACAGCAAAATCCCAGGTGTGCTGCGTAAATAAACACTAATATAAATACTTGTACTTAGAAATGTAACACCTGCTAGGATTAGTCCTAAACCAATAAGCTTACTGGCAAGGATTACTTGAGCTTCCTCTTCTTTACAGATGCTAGGCGCTGTAATTTTTGTTGGCGCGGAGTTTGGTGTAGGATTTTTTGTGGCAGATGCAGAGTGCTGCTTCACCCTAAACATAAAAGTTATTTTGTCTCCCTGCCCAAAGGAAATTCTATCTCCTGGATGCAGTGGACAAAAAACTTGAGGTTGAAGTTTCACACCGTTAATGTATGTGCCATTAGAACTGCCCAAATCGGTGATATGGTATTCATCCCCATTCACCCAAATTTGCGCGTGGATGCGAGATGCCACATCCGAATCTGGTAAGCCAGAAATATCAATATCTGGTGATTTTTGGTCGTTGGGCTTACCGATGCAAATTACAGAAAGATTTGATGGAAATTGCAAAGATGTGTTGGTTTGGAAGTGAAAAAGCTCCAAAGTTACCTCGGCTATCTCAGATGCACTGTGCATAAATTGTGCGAACAAGCACTTTTTATAAGCTTCTCTACTGAGAACTCAAAAGAGAATGGTAAATATCCTGAATATTATTGAATTTTTAATGAGCGCTCTTTCAGTGCAAGATCTGGTGCAAATGTTAAGAAAGATTCAAGTAATGGATAGCTCCCGAAAGGAGAGGCTAATGCCAAGGGAGAACGAAGTACTATGGCACCTGCTTCTCAGAGGTTTTCAACCTACCATTCTTATAAAATCAGTGAGTTTGGCAAAATGTGTAATTTAAATGGCTACTGCTAATAAAATCTGTAGTTTGGGGCGAAGAATTTATCGGTTTGCCGCCAGCCTTAGTGGAGTCGTTGCCCTGTTAATAATGCTGTCGAGTTGTACTGCAAATGATTTTAACGCCGATGCGATCGCTTGGAAAACTTATAGCAACTCGCGTTATGGCTTTGAATTTCCATATCCGAGTAACTGGACTTCTTTAGCAGCCCCAGCAAATGATGATGGAATTGCGTTTATTTCACCACAAAATCGCTCAGTGGAAATTCGGGGGTGGGCAAGCCAGCAGCTACAAAATTCGGTTGTTACAGACGAAGAATCTGATAAAAAGATAAAACCCAATTTTCAAACCGCCCAAGGAGTATCTGGGGTAATGGTTGTAAAAGTTGATCGAGAAGTAGGTTCGATGACACTGACACTAACTCAGAGTCAAGTGAAATACTATTTGCAGGGACGAAGCAAGAGCAAAGAATTTCAAGATTACTATCGTTTGTTTTATTACATAGCCCAGCAGTATCGGATTTCAAAACATTGAAATATTGGGTATGGGGCATTGAAAAGAGGCAGAGGGGAAAATTCTTCTCTCTTGCTCCCTCATCTGCCCCAAAATCCACATCTCCCCCAGAATGATGATTAAGACGGTACAGAAACCTGATAGATTTAGCTATCAGCGAGTAAAAACTGGTGAAGATGAAAGTCCTGGTTATTGGTGGTGATGGATATTGCGGTTGGGCAACTGCTCTTTACCTTTCCAATCGAGGTTATGAAGTTGGAATTTTAGATAGTTTGGTGCGGCGGCACTGGGATAATGAACTTGGTGTCGAAACTCTCACTCCGATCGCACTAATTCAACAACGTCTCCAGCGCTGGCAAGATTTGACGGGTAAACCGATCGACTTGTTCATCGGCGATATTACAAATTACGAATTTCTCCATAAAACATTACAGCAATTTCAGCCAAATGCTCTGGTGCATTTTGGTGAACAGCGTTCGGCCCCATTTTCCATGATTGACCGAGAACATGCAGTTGTTACCCAGGTTAATAATGTAGTTGGGACGTTGAACTTGCTGTACGCCATGCGGGAAGATTTCCCCGACTGTCATTTGGTGAAGCTGGGGACGATGGGCGAATACGGTACACCCAACATCGACATCGAAGAAGGGTATATCACCATTGAACACAATGGACGCAAGGATACCTTACCTTATCCCAAGCAGCCCGGTTCGATGTACCATTTAAGCAAAGTCCATGATAGTCATAACATCCACTTTGCTTGCCGGATTTGGGGATTGCGGGCAACTGATTTAAATCAGGGTGTAGTTTATGGTGTCTTAACCGAAGAAACGGGGATAGACGAACTATTGATTAATCGGCTGGATTACGATGGTGTGTTTGGTACAGCACTGAACCGCTTTTGTATTCAAGCAGCAATTGGACATCCGTTAACTGTCTACGGTAAAGGTGGACAAACTCGCGGATTTTTGGATATTCGGGATACAGTCAGATGTGTGGAATTAGCGATCGCTAACCCTGCACAACCAGGAGAATTCCGCGTATTTAACCAATTTACCGAACAATTCAGCGTCGGCGACTTGGCATTGATGGTAAAAAAAGCTGGTAATGCTATTGGATTGAACGTAGAAATCAATCATTTAGATAATCCCAGAGTTGAAAAAGAAGAACATTACTTCAACGCTAAAAACACAAAATTGCTTGATTTAGGTTTACAGCCTCACCTGCTCTCAGATTCTCTCCTCGATTCTCTGTTAAATTTTGCCATCAAGTATCAGACGCGAGTCGATCACAAACAAATTCTGCCTAAAGTCTCCTGGCACAGAAATTAAAGTAAACCCCAGTAAATCGTGGGTTTAAAATTGGTCGTCATGTCCTAGCACAATATGACGACCAATCAGTTATTATTTATCAGGCTATCATCCAGCTATTACTAAATTTGCCGTTTAATACGTTATTTTGACTGTGCAGAATTGATTACAGAACGCGAGACAGTTTACTCTGTGTTTAATAGCAAAATGCACTCTTAAGCTGAGATTATCTGCCTGGACTGAATAGTTTTATATGAGAATTGCCCTATTTACCGAAACCTTTTTACCCAAGGTTGACGGCATTGTAACGCGCCTGCGCCATACTGTCGATCATCTCCAGCGCAGTGGTAATCAAGTATTAGTGATTGCCCCTGATGGAGGGATCGCAGAACACAAAGGCGCTAAAGTTTACGGCGTTACTGGCTTTCCTCTGCCATTGTATCCAGAATTGAAAATGGCACTTCCCCGCCCAGCCATTGGTTACGTCTTAGAAGAGTTTAAGCCTGATATTATTCATGTCGTGAATCCAGCCGTTTTGGGTTTGTCTGGTATATTTTATAGCAAAATCCTCAAAATACCCTTGGTGGCCTCTTATCATACCCATTTACCCCAATATCTCCAGCATTACGGCTTGGGGATGTTGGAAGGTTTTCTTTGGGAACTACTGAAAGGCGCTCATAATCAAGCAGCTTTGAATCTGTGTACCTCCACAGCAATGGTGGAGGAACTGACAGCACACGGTATTGAACGTGTAGATTTATGGCAGCGTGGGGTGGATACAGAATTATTTCACCCCGATTTAGCTAGTGTAGAGATGCGATCGCGTCTATCACAAAATCATCCAGAAAGTCCATTGCTACTTTACGTTGGGCGACTTTCCGCTGAAAAAGAAATTGAGCGTATTAAACCAATTTTAGAAGCAATTCCCGAAGCGCGGTTGGCATTGGTTGGAGATGGGCCGCACCGTCAAGCATTGCAAAAACACTTTGCTGGCACAAACACTTATTTTGTTGGCTATCTTATGGGGCAAGAGTTAGGTTCTGCCTTTGCGAGTGCTGATGCCTTTATCTTTCCTTCCCGTACAGAAACACTAGGCTTAGTGCTACTAGAAGCGATGGCTGCTGGCTGTCCCGTGGTAGCAGCCCGTTCTGGGGGGATTCCCGATATTGTCACAGATGGGGTAAATGGATATCTTTTTGAGCCAACAGCAGATGTTCAAGGAGCGATCGCTGCTACTGTTCGACTCTTAGAACAAAAACAACAACGAGATATCATCCGTCAAAATGCCCGCCAGGAAGCAGAAAGCTGGGGTTGGGCAGCTGCTACCAGGCAGCTACAAGATTACTATCAAAAGGTGATATTTTCTGAACAGTTGGCAAAATAAGGTAGTGGGGAGATGAGAATAACCATGCCCTATGCCCAAAATCTAAAATCTAAAATTCCGATGAGCGAAACAGACTCATGATACAAGCCCATTTATTTATGGGGATTATTAATTTTGAATTTTGAATTTTTAATTCGGAGCGAAGCAACGTGACACTCCCCAACTCTGGCAGCGTCTTGGCTACATTAACTGAACTGACTCAAGTTAATCGCGCTCATGCCCTACTGCGTCGCGTCAAAGACTTATCTGTTAATGAATTTGTTTGCTTACTCGACTTTATAACTGCTGAGTTCCAGCAATTTCTGAGAGCTATTGAACTGATCAATAATGAAGCTCTAGAAACTATGTTGGAGAAAGTATTAGAAGCTATCACACTTAAAATTGGTCAAATTCTCCAAGCAGAACATACAGCTATTTTTTTAGTTGATTATGACAAAGGTCAACTGTGGTCAAAAGTTCCTCAAGATAATACCCAAAAATTCTTAGAAATTCGTACTCCCATTACAGTGGGTATCCCTGGACATGTTGCTAGTACAGGTCAATATCTCAATATATCTGAAACTTATACTCATCCCCTATTTAGCCCAGAACTTGAAAAACAAATGGGCTACAAAATCCGTAATATTTTATGTATGCCCGTTATCAGTAGCAAAAACCAGACTGTAGCGGTAGTGCAACTAGCTAATAAAACTGGGAATGTTCCGTTTAATCATGATGATGAAGAACGTTTCCGAGACTTTGCGGCTTCGATTGGTATTATCCTGGAAAGCTGCCAATCTTTTTATGTAGCAGCTCGTAATCAAAGAGGCGCAACGGCTTTGTTGCGGGCAACTCAGACACTGGGGCAAAGTTTAGATTTAGAAGCAACTTTGCAGATAGTCATGGAACAAGCTCGCATTTTAATGCAAGCAGACCGCAGCACACTGTTTTTATATCGTAAAGAGCTAAACGAACTCTCGACGAAAGTTGCAGTGGCAGCAGATGGCACAAACTTGATAGAAATTCGCATTCCCGCTAACCGTGGTATAGCGGGATATGTAGCTTCTACTGGTGAAGCCTTAAATATTTCCGATGCTTATAAAGACCCCCGCTTTGACCCGACTATAGATCAAAAAACTGGTTATATAACTCGTAATATCTTATGTTTACCAGTATTTAATTCTGCAAATGAATTGATTGGTGTTACACAATTAATTAATAAGCAACAAAACAGTTTTACTGCTTCTGATGAAGAGTTTATGCGGGCTTTTAACAATCAGGCAGGAATTGCCTTAGAAAATGCTCGGCTGTTTGAAAATGTGCTGTTAGAAAAACAGTATCAAAAAGATATTTTACAAAGTCTATCAGATGCTGTGATATCTACAGATATGGCAGGACAGATTGTCACGATTAATGATGCAGCTCTAGAGTTGCTGGGTTGTCCGATAGGAGACGCTAATAGTAAAAACAGCAAACTTTTGTGGGAACAAAATTTGATTGGTCGCCTAGTTTGGGAAGTTGTGCCAATTGAAAATCTCCAAATGCGACTAGAAGATAGTCTCAAAACTGGAGCTAAACATTATGTGCCAGAGCAAAGTTTGATGCTGGGACTTTATCAAGTGCTGAGTCCTGAGTGCCGATTACTGACCGAAACTCAGCACGGGCTAAACCCTAGCTATCCGCTAACACCACTCAGCACTCAGCACTCAATTTTAGCAGTGCGCGATCGCACTAACCCCGATATTTTTATTCCCTGGAATCAACCTCTGACTCCCCAATCTGAGTTTCTCACGTCTGATGAGGTACAAACATTAGAGCGCAATATCAATCTTACTGTTAATCCTTTGACTAACCCAGAAGGCGGTGTACGCGGTGGTTTGGTGGTCTTAGAAGACATTACTCAGGAAAAACGGATGAAAACTACCATGTCCCGCTACCTGACACCCCATGTAGCGGAACAAGTTATGGCACTGGGGGAAGATGCTTTAATGGTAGGCGAACGGAAGGAAGTAACTATCTTGTTTTCTGATATCCGAGGCTACACAACACTTACGGAAAATCTTGGTGCAGCTGAGGTGGTATTGCTGCTCAATCAATATTTTGAGACGATGGTGGAGGCGGTTTTTAACCACGAAGGCACTCTCGACAAATTTATTGGTGATGCCTTAATGGCGGTATTTGGCGCACCGCTACCATTGACAGAAAATCATGCTTGGAGGGCTGTGCAGTCAGCGTTAGATATGAGACGCCGCTTAGAGGAATTTAACCAACGGCGAATTATCCAGGCGCAGCCGCGAATTCGTATTGGCATTGGAATTAGTTCTGGGGATGTGGTTTCGGGTAATATTGGTTCCCGCAAACGGATGGATTACACCGTCATTGGAGATGGTGTAAATTTAAGTTCGCGTTTGGAAGCGGTAACTAAAGATTACGGTTGTGATATTGTTTTAAGTGAATTTACTCATCAATTGTGCAGCGATCGCATTTGGGTGCGCCAGTTAGATAAAATCCGAGTCAAAGGTAAACACCAAGCAGTGAATATCTACGAGTTAATTGGCGATCGCACTACTCCCCTAGATGCCAACACTCAAGAGTTTTTATTTCATTATCATACTGGACGGGATGCCTATTTATCGCGCAACTTCTCACAAGCGATCGCCTGTTTTGAAGCCGCCAAATCTATCCAACCCCAAGACCAAGCTGTTGATATCCACCTAGAGCGTGCGCGTAATTATCAACAAACGCCGCCTCCAGAGTCCTGGGATGGTGTCTGGACAATGCTTACTAAGTAGTCATTGGTCATTGGTCATTTGTCATTTGTCAATTCTCAATGCCCCGTATCCCATTCCCCATTCAATCTTTAGCCTCTCCCTGGTCATCTTGAAACGGATCTTCGCCAATTCCTAGCTCTTTTTTTGAGCGTTTCAACTGTTTCCACAGATCCTTTATTTGTTCGTAAGCTGCACCTGGAGGCACTTTTCCGCCTGTTTCTAAGTTGCAAATGTAACTTACCCGTTGAGCAAATTCCTGGAGATTTGCATTAAAAACCAAGTTTTCTGGCTTCACCTGACCGTAGTAGCGACCGCGAGGGAAGAGAAAATCATCCTTGTTCACTATTTTTTTGTCCATTTATTCAACTCACCTTGTGTTTGAGTGTCTGAAGCTGAATCACTAGCTAACCTAATCTTCTTTTGTCAAACTGGGGGAAATCAAATCATCCAACTCCTTTTCCAATTGGTGATGCAGAAATTGGTTGATTTAGATACTAGAGGATAAAGCTTAAAATACTTTAGTGTTGTAAATATTACAAAAAACTTTGCCCTAAATTATCTAGAGAAAATATTTGATTTTCCTCCCTGTTCTAAATTTATTTCATCTTAATTTATGAAGTTCAAATTGTAATTAACTTTAGCCAAAACCTTGAGGTACAAATTATCACATATCAGTATCTCTTAATAACTTTATTTTACAAAAAATTATTACAATCATGATAGTAAAACTACTTAGGTAAACATACTATATACAAAGTTAATTGTCCTCTATTAAAAGTTAGATATTTAGTTCTAAATCTTTGGCAACTGGCTATTAAACAGCGATTGAGCAGAGAAAACTGGTTTGGGCATAGGTTATTAGTTATTTAACCCTGCCCCAGCTTCCTCTTAAATAGTCACCAATGGCTAATAGTTAATAACTAAAGATAAAATGGTGAAGCTTCAAAGGACAATTTTTGTCCATCGCCTAAAACACTACCTGCCACCATGTCTGTTAATTCTAAGTTATACGAAGGCAAAGCGAAAATTCTTTATACAACGGACGATCCAGAAGTCTTGTTGGCTGATTTTAAAGACGATGCCACGGCGTTTAATGCCCAAAAGCGTGGCAACATCGAAGGGAAAGGAAAAATTAATTGTAGCATTTCTAGCCAGCTTTTTAAACAGTTGGAGGCCTATGGTATAAAGACTCACTTTATCGATAGTCCTGCCCCGAATCAAATGCGGGTGAGGGCAGTAAAGATTTTACCCTTAGAAGTAGTGATCAGAAATATTGCTGCTGGCAGTCTGTGTCAGCAAACAGGTTTACCAGTGGGTACAATTCTGAAACAGCCTTTGGTTGAATTTTATTACAAAAACGATGAATTAGGAGATCCTTTGTTGACACGCGATCGCCTGTACCTGCTAGAACTAGCGACTGCGGAACAAGTAGACGCAATTACACATCTTGCATTGCAAATCAATGAATTTCTCAATAACTTTTGGCAGCAGTGTGGCATTACCCTAGTAGACTTCAAACTAGAGTTTGGTTTGGACTCACAACAGCAGTTACTCTTGGCAGATGAAATTAGCCCCGATACCTGTCGTTTATGGGATACCGCAGAAAAGGACTCAAACCGCCGGGTAATGGACAAAGATCGCTTTCGCCGAGACTTAGGAAATGTAGAGGATGCTTACCAGGAGGTTTTACAAAGAGTGCTAAAAGCAGTAGAAACTATAAGTTAACCAGGTAACAACCAAAAGGTGAGAAGGAATTATATTTAACTTTTGCCTTTTGCCTTTTGCCTTGTAAAGTAAAAAAGCAAAAGAAAAAAATTATGTTTTGAAATTTTACCTTTGGCATAAGGGCATTATTGCCTTGTGATGGTGTGTGTGTGGTCGTGAAGAGGAATATAAGTAAAATGCGTTTATCTCCCGTATTGCTGGCAGCAGTAGCAATTGCAGCCCCTTTGGGTGGCTCATTGAATGCGAATGCAGAAACTGCCAACAATTCCAAACAGACAACAGAAGTTTTGACACTAGAAAAAAATCAGCATTCAGAAAAGAACACTGGTCAGGTTAACTCTAGTAAAAGTCTAGAATCTCAACCTAAATCTACAGCAACTATAGAGGCAGAGCGTCCCCAATCCCGCGTCGTCGCGATTTACCCTGCCAACCCAGCAGCAAGCGCGACCCCAAAGGTAATTGTGCCAACCTCCACAACGCCAACAACTGCACAAACGCCTGAAATTAATCCCAGTCCTACTCAACAGCCGTCTCCGGCTCCAGACATTCCACCGCCAGAAATTCAAGAACCAACGCCTTCCCAAACTCCTGAGACCACTCCAGGTCCAGAAAATGTTAATCCACCGACAACGGAACCTTTATTACCCACCACTCCAGAACCATCAGTCGCTCCAGACATTCCCCCCCCAGCTAGTCAACAAAGAACACCTGCGCCATTCCCAGGCGTTACTCCCAGTCCGCAGAATGTAAATCCACCGACAACTCCGGGCAATACTCCATTCCCAGGCACTACTCCTAGTCCGCAGAATGTAAATCCACCGACAACGCCGGACAATACTCAACCCAACACAGCCCCAGAAGCCAACGATCCCCGCGTACTGGTATCAGAAGTTGTAGTTAGATCCCTAGCTGGCCAACTATCACCAGAACTGGAAAGCCAAGTTTACAGAGTAATTCGTACCCAACCAGGACAAACAACCACCCGCAGCCAACTGCAAGAAGATATTAACGCCATCTTTGGCACTGGCTTCTTCTCCAACGTCCAAGCAGCGCCAGAAGATACCCCCTTGGGAGTGCGGGTAAGCTTTGTTGTCCAGCCTAATCCCGTTCTCAGCAAAGTAGAAGTGCAAGCCAATCCTGGCACTGGTGTCCCTTCTGTACTCCCAGCTAACACTGTGGATGAAGTCTTTCGGGAGCAGTATGGCAAAATTCTCAACTTGCGTGATTTGCAAGAAGGCATCAAGCAGTTAAACAAGCGGTATCAAGACCAAGGTTACGTCCTAGCTAACGTGATTGGAGCGCCACAAGTCTCTGAAAGCGGGGTTGTTACCTTACAAGTAGCAGAAGGGGTAGTAGAAAACATTAGAGTCCGGTTCCGTAACAAGGATGGACAAGAAACAGACGAGAAAGGACAACCAATTCGGGGACGGACACAGGAGTACATCATTACCCGAGAAGTGGAGTTGAAGCCAGGACAAGTATTCAATCGCAACACAGTGCAAAAAGACCTACAGCGCGTGTATGGACTAGGACTGTTTGAAGATGTGAACGTGTCCCTTGACCCTGGTACCGACCCCAGCAAGGTGGATGTAGTAGTGAATGTAGCTGAACGCAGCAGCGGCTCTATTGCGGCTGGGGCAGGGATTAGTTCTGCTAGCGGACTTTTTGGAACAGTTAGCTATCAACAGCAAAACCTGAACGGTAGAAACCAAAAACTGGGGACAGAAATACAGGTGGGAGAACGGGAACTGCTGTTTGACGTGCGGTTTACCGACCCCTGGATCGCAGGAGATCCTTACCGGACTTCCTACACAACCAATATTTTCCGTCGCAGTTCTATTTCGTTGATTTTCGATGGTAAAGATGAAGATATTAGGACGTTTGATCCGGGTAATCCCACCGATGTAGATTCTCAGGATCGCCCCCGGATTCTCCGTGTAGGTGGTGGTGTTACCTTTACCCGTCCCCTCTCTGCAAATCCCTATAAAACTTCTGTCTGGACCGCCTCAGCGGGTTTACAGTATCAACGAGTTTCTGCTCGTGATGCTGACGGCAATCTGAGAAAAACAGGAGCGGTATTTGATGATGATACTGGAAACCGCCTCAGTGATGAAATTCCACTGACCCTCTCTAGCGGCGGTCAAGACGATTTACTACTGTTGCAAGTAGGGGCACAGCGCGATCTCCGTAATAACCCCCTGCAACCCACTAGTGGTTCTTATCTCCGCTTTGGAGTCGATCAGTCAGTCCCTGTGGGGCTAGGCAACATCTTCCTGACCAGATTCCGGGGTAGCTACAGCCAATATTTACCCATTAAGCTGATTAGCCTCAGCAAAGGGGCACAAACCTTAGCATTTAACCTGCAAGCAGGAACCATCATTGGAGACTTACCTCCCTACGAAGCTTTTACCCTTGGGGGTAGTAACTCCGTCCGGGGTTATGAAGAGGGAGCATTAGGTAGTGGACGCTCTTATGTGCAAGCATCAGTTGAGTATCGGTTTCCAGTTTTTTCAGTAGTTAGTGGGGCACTATTTTTTGATCTCGGTAGTGACCTGGGAACTAGTACTAGGGCTGCTGAAGTGTTGAACAAAAATGGCAGTGGCTTCGGCTATGGTCTTGGCGTTCGCGTCCAATCTCCACTGGGGCCGATTCGGATTGACTACGGTATCAATGATGATGGTGATAGTCGGATTAATTTCGGTATTGGCGAAAGGTTTTAATTAGTCGTTTGTCATTAGTCATTGGCCATTAGTGAATCACAAAAGACAACTGACAAAGGACAATTAACTTTTTTGGATTAGCTTGCTAATTGTTACATTTACCTCAATACTGTTCCGATAAAGGGATTAATGACATTTTTCAGGGAATATCAGGGATTTTACCAAAACAGGCGATGAACAATACTAAAGGAAATATATTAACTTTTCGGTTATGCGACAACACACTCTAGCAGCCCAAATCACCCAAATAGGGGTGGGACTGCATAGCGGTGTGAATACCCAGGTGCGGATATTACCAGCCGAGGCGGGAAGTGGACGCTACTTTGTGCGGGTGGATTTACCGGATTTGCCAATAATTCCAGCCCAAGTTGCAGCAGTTAGTCACACTGTTCTCTCAACTCAGTTGGGTAAAGGTGAGGTATATGTTCGCACGGTAGAGCATTTGTTGGCAGCACTTTCGAGTATGGGTGTGGATAATGCCCGAATTGAAATTGATGGTCCAGAAGTCCCACTTTTAGATGGTTCAGCAAGTGTGTGGACAGCTAATATTGCCCAAGTTGGCTTAGTCTCACAACCCGTTAACAACCCAGTTCCCTTGGCTATTACAGAACCAATATGGGTCTATCAAGGGGATGCCTTTGTATCTGCCCTCCCAGCACCAGAAACCCGCTTTAGTTACGGTATTGATTTTGACCTGCCCGCTATTGGTAATCAATGGCATAGTTGGTCGCTAATCGCTGAACTAGAAAACGCTTCTGCTAGCTTTGCTACGGAAATTGCTCCTGCGCGTACTTTTGGGTTACTACATCAAATTGAACACTTACAAAAAACAGGGTTAATTAAAGGTGGCAGTTTGGATAATGCACTCGTTTGTGGCCCAGAAGGCTGGCTAAATCCACCGTTGAGATTTGCAAATGAGCCAGTCCGTCATAAAATCTTGGATTTAGTAGGAGATTTGAGTTTACTAGGAACTTTTCCTCGTGCTCATTTTTTAGCGTATAAAGCCAGTCATAATTTACACATTCAACTGGCTCAGAAAATTTTAGATTCGATCTAAAGTTTGCATCCAGGATTATTAAGGCTTTGGATATACGCCTGCCTACTCAACTTTTAGATAAAAAATCAACTACACGGCCAATGTCAATCCTCACTGAAGTGAATACCATCGATACGACTACACCTACATCTACCGAACCACAGGGTATAAATGAGATTACAATCAGTTCTGAGATTAAAACAACTTTCACATCTGAAGAAATTCAGAAATTGCTACCCCATCGCTACCCATTTTTACTTGTAGACAAAATCATTGACTACGTACCAGGTAAAAAAGCTGTTGGGGTTAAAAATGTCACTATCAATGAACCCCATTTTCAAGGACATTTCCCTGAACGTCCACTGATGCCAGGGGTGCTAATTGTTGAATCAATGGCACAAGTTGGAGGCATTGTCCTAACTCAAATGTCTTCGGTCGAAGGCGGGCTGTTCGTCTTCGCTGGTATCGATAAAGTCCGCTTTCGCCGCCAGGTAGTGCCGGGGGATCAACTAGTAATGACGGTGGAACTGTTATGGGTAAAACAACGTCGTTTCGGTAAGATGCAAGGTCGTGCCGAAGTTGATGGTCAACTTGCTTGTGAAGGGGAATTAATGTTCTCTTTAGTTAGCTAAAAGTTTGCTTTCGTGGTATGGGTATAGCCGTGAAATGCCTCTACTGAATCCTGAAACAGGATAACAGTTAAAAAATCCACAATAGCATCTGAATAATTTCTTGATTTTCGCCACCCTCTCTACGAGACGCACTCACAAACACACTTAACTTGCTTTGCCCGACACTTTCGTTCACTGAAATATTTCACACTCAACAACGCCAGTCGCCTCAATGGGGCGGTAGTCGGTATAACTCTCTTAACCAGAGTAACGCGCTGCCTCAAAAACCCCGCCTGGCGCTGGATTATTAAGACAGTTCTGGAGATTCACCCTTGAAAACGCTAATTCATCCAACTGCTGTAATTCATCCGAAATCGGAACTCCACCATACAGTGCAAGTCGGTGCCTATGCTGTGATTGGAGCGCATGTCAAAGTGGGCCCTGAAACAATAATCGGCGCTCATGCAGTGCTAGAGGGGCCTTGTGAAATTGGGGCGCAAAATCAGATTTTTACAGGTGCAGCCATCGGCATGGAACCCCAGGATCTGAAGTTTGTAGGAGAACCAACCTGGGTCAAAATTGGTGATAACAACTTGATTCGTGAGTACGTTACCATTAACCGCGCTACCGGTGCTGGTGAAGCGACGGTAATTGGTGACGGTAATCTGTTAATGGCTTATGTCCATGTGGCTCATAACTGCGTCATTGAAGACCAAGTAGTGATTGCTAACTCTGTGGCGTTGGCTGGTCATGTCCATATAGAATCACGCGCTAGGCTCAGTGGAGTTTTAGGTGTCCATCAATTTGTGCATATTGGTAGACAAGCAATGGTGGGAGGTATGGCACGTATTGACAGAGATGTGGCCCCATATATGCTAGTGGAGGGAAATCCAGCGCGGGTGCGAACCCTCAATCTTGTCGGACTAAAACGGTCTGGTATGGACCCAGCAGATTTACAAATGCTGAAAAAAGCCTTCCGCATTCTCTACCGTTCTGATTTGTCTTTTAAGGATGCTTTGGAACAGTTGGAATTGTTAGGGGATAGCGAAGAATTGCAGCATCTGCGACGCTTCCTTCTACTTTCTCAGATGCCTGGAAGACGTGGCTTGATTCCCAGTAAAGGGAAAAAAGGCGCAAGTGATGAATCGTGAGTTAGGAGTTAGGAGTTAGGAGTTATGAGTTATGAGTTGATAAATTACATTTTTTAACTCTTCACTCCTCATTCCTAACTCTTCACTTTTAATTCCTCACTTCTAATTTCTAACTCCTAACTTTAATTATCAAATGCGGATATTTATCAGCACTGGCGAAGTATCTGGCGATTTACAAGGGTCGCTACTAATTTCAGCGCTGAAGCGTCAAGCTGTGGCGATTGGGTTGGAATTAGAGATTGTGGCGCTGGGTGGCGAAAAAATGGTAGAGGCTGGGGCAACTCTGTTGGGAAATACCAGTAGTATTGGCTCAATGGGTATTCTAGAAGGGCTGCCTTATGTTTTACCGACTCTTCAGGTGCAACGTCAGGCGATCGCTTCCTTAAAGCAAAATCCACCTGACTTGGTAGTGCTGATCGATTATATGACTCCCAATCTGGAAATTGGGACTTATATGAAACAGCATCTACCAGATGTGCCTGTGGTATATTACATTGCTCCCCAAGAGTGGGCTTGGTCAATAAGTTTGCGAAGAACTAACCGGATTATTGGTTTTACAGATAAGCTGTTGGCAATCTTCCCACAAGAAGCCCGTTACTTTCGCGAGAAAGGTGCAAAGGTTAGTTGGGTAGGACATCCTTTGGTTGACCGAATGCAAGATGCTCCTACTAGGGAAGCAGCTCGTGCAACATTAGGGATTGCACCAGAAGAAATTGCGATCGCACTCCTCCCCGCCTCTCGCCGCCAAGAACTAAAATATCTTTTACCAGCAATTTTTCAAGCTGCCCAAACTATTCAAGCTAAATTACCTGAAGTTCGTTTCTGGATTCCCCTATCGCTAGAAGTCTATAGACAGCCAATCGAAGAGGCTGTTAAGCGTTACGGTTTACGGGCAACAGTTATATCAGCTCAACAAATGGAAGTTTTTGCCGCTGCTGATTTAGCCATTAGCAAATCTGGTACTGTCAATCTAGAACTCGCTCTGTTAAATGTGCCACAGGTTGTAGTTTATCGCCTCAGTCGTTTGACTGCGTGGATAGCTCGGAAAATTCTCAAAGGTTCTATAACCTTCGCATCGCCACCTAATTTAGTAGTGATGAAGCCGATTGTGCCAGAATTTTTACAAGAGCAAGCCACAGCAGAAAATATTACCCAAGCAGCGATGGAACTGTTACTCAATCCCAGTCGCAGAGAGCAAACTTTGCTAGATTATGAAGAAATGCGACAAAGTTTAGGAGAAGTTGGGGTTTGCGATCGCGCTGCTCAAGAAATTTTGCAAATGCGACCAAATAATTCGTAATTCGTAGTTCGTAATTCGTAATTAAAAATAGAGAATCAATCAGTTTATTTATGAGTAAAATTAAGTGCAAACCACCTATTTTTGCCGAAACCCGCATTTATCCATAGGGTAATTACGAATTACGTTAGCGTAGCGGTAGCGAGTCCGCGAGCGTCATTATCAATTACGAATTAGATTGGGGTGTCATGGCTTATGAGATGAAAAAACAAAGAGCGATCGCAGTTGACTTATTCGCTGGTGCGGGCGGTATGACTCTTGGCTTTGAGCAAGCTGGTTTTGATGTGCTGGCGTCTGTGGAAATCGACCCGATCCACTGTGCAACACATGAGTTTAACTTCCCTTATTGCTCAGTGTTATGTAAAAGTGTTGTGGATACAACCGGGGAAGAAATTAGGAATCGGTCTGAGATTGGCGATCGCGAAATCGATGTGGTTATTTGTGGCTCACCATGTCAAGGATTTTCCCTAATTGGTAAACGCGCTATTGACGATCCCCGCAACTCTTTGGTGTTTCACTTTCATCGACTGGTTTTTGAACTAAAACCGAAATTCTTTGTGATGGAAAATGTCCGGGGAATAACGGTTGGCGAACATAAACAAATCCTCCAAACATTAATTAGCGAGTTTAGAATTCACGGCTATAAAGTAGAAGAAAATTATAAAATTCTCAACGCTGCAAATTACGGAGTACCACAGTCCCGTGAGAGATTATTTCTCATAGGTGCAAGAGAGGATGTAGAATTACCGAAATATCCTCAGCCGATTACTAAACAACCTTTACTAAATAATTTAAATTCTAAAAAAATATCTGATATTCCATCGAGTCCTACAGTATGGGATGCAATTGGAGATTTACCTGAAATAGAAAAATATCCAGAGTTACTAACAAGAGATTGGGTTATTGCAGACTATGAAAAGCCTAGTAACTATGCTCTTGTACTTCGCGGTATCAAATGCCTAAATGATGATTATTCTTACGAACGAGAATATGATTTGCGAATACTTTCTTCAAGTTTAAGAACCAAACATTCTGCGGAAACTGTTAAACGTTTTCAAGAGACTCAACAAGGCGAAAGAGAAAAAATTAGTCGTTTTCATAAGCTACATCCTGGCGGTGTCTGTAATACTTTAAGAGCCGGAACAGATAAGTATAGGGGTTCCTTCACATCTCCGAGACCGATTCATCCGTCTACGCCGCGCTGTATCACCGTCAGGGAAGCCGCAAGATTACATTCTTACCCCGATTGGTTTAGATTTCATGTAACCAAATGGCACGGATTTCGACAAGTTGGTAACTCTGTACCACCGTTACTAGCCAAGGCTGTAGCGGGAGAAATTATTCGCAGTTTGAATATTTTGCCTTTTAAGCCGAGTTTGGCATACAAGTTGCCAGAGGAGAAGCTATTACAATTTAATATGTCGCAAGCGGCACAGTATTATCAGTGTGAATAGTAAGAATACACTTTGTAATATGTGCAAGGTTGAGCTAAGTCCAAGCACGGAAGAATGTACTATCTTCCCAGATATTAGCAGTCAGTTGTGCGATCGCTGTTAATTCTTCCTTTTTAAGAGGCACAAAAGCTTTCGCTATCTTGACATTATTCTCTAGTTGTGCAATCGTCTCTGCTGCAATTACACAACAATGAACTCCAGGCTGAGACATTGTGTAACCTAAAGCTTGCTCCATACCTGTCAACCCACCTGGTTTAAATAGCCGACCATAAGCCGGGACTTTCATCGCAATCACACCGACATTTTTTTCTTGAGCAACTGGTAAAACCACTGGAATAAATGGACGTGGGTGGTGTTTGTCGGCAGCATTTACAGGTATGAGTGTAGTGTGGAAAGGATAGCGACGTAAGCCTTCGGCAATCACTTGAGGGTCGTGATGTCCGGTGATCCCAGCAAAACGCACCAATTTTTGTTCTATGGCTTCTTCTAAAGCTTTAATTGCGCCAGATGGACTAAATATGGTGTTAAGTTCTTCAGAAAAAGAAACGTGATGCAACTGCCACAAATCGAGATAATCTGTATTGAGACGTTTTAGCGATCGCTCCAATTCTCGCCATGCTCCATCCCTATCTCTTCGATCGGTCTTGCTTGTTAAAAACACTTTTGAGCGATGGGGTGGTAGCACTTTACCTAAATAATCTTCACTTGGCCCATAACTAGCTGCTGTATCAAAGTAGCGAATGCCAAGTTCTAGCGCTCTTTGAATAATTGCTGTAGCATCACCCTCTTTCCCTTCCCAGGATAACGGCGTTTGTCCTGCTCCTCCTAACCCGAAGATCGGAAGTTTTACTTCCGTGCGTCCCAGTACCCGTTCTGGCATAGTTGCTGGCGGTGTTGCTGTGTTGGTAGTATTTTGCTGAAAAGTATTAGTTGCCACAATACCTCCAGTTACAGCAATGCTGGTAATTAAGAAATTACGCCGCGTTTTTCCTTCTGTCATGATTGGCTTAGGGGCGAAATTACTTTTATTATAAAATTTTAGCTAAGAGCAATTAACTGGATATCCTTCTAAAGCATAGATCCAGATGTTGGTATGGAGGTAGAAGTCTACGCCTTGAATAGCATTTATAATTTTAGCGTTACCGATCAAATATATGAAAAGCTCACGCAGAGAGAAATAGAATATTTATCTTTTTTCAACTAGGATTTTATTTTGATAGGAATAGTTGAGCGATGCCTACGGCGGCAAGCAACGCACTCCTTTTTCTAGTTTAGCTTTGAGGTGCGATCGCGTTACTTGCCAGCGACGGCATTTTTTTCAGCGTAGTTGATATTTTTCTGATATTCTATGATTTTTTGCTGGGCTACTACATAATTTGGGCTAGAACATGGCACAGTTTTCATAAGTGCGATCGCACCTTCCCACTGACTCACAACTGTCTTCCACTCATCTGGAGATTTTGCTGATTGAGTCAGGTTAGCTGCATTAATTGCTTTACTTACTGCCTCTCGGAATGTATCAGTTTGGAGTAACACAGTCGGCGATTCTGAAGCTACTGGTGAGGGTGTAACTAATACAGGCTTTGATGGTATTTGTGTTGAACTTTTATAAGTTAGGGGGAGTCTTTCTGAAAATCTTGAATAAAAGTAGATTCCTAGAGAAATTTAAAATATTATAAAAACGAACAACAACTTTTTATTTAAATTACGATCCTTCCGTCGAGACTCGATAATTTTATTTTGTCCCTTATTCGATAAAATATTTGATTTTATTGTGTGTAACCCCATTTCTCCACGCAATCTATTGAGTTCTTTTTCTGTATTTTTCTCTGTATCTAAATTAATGTTTGGTTCACTGATATCTTTTTCTTTGTTGCCAGAATAAGCAGATATTATTCGCTGTTTTACCAAATATTCGATTTGATAAATCAGTGCCCCAGCAGAAATATAGAATAGCCCAAATATTAAGATTAAATTATTAATATTTTCTAGTTGTGTATAGGATTCAATTTGTCTGTCGTAGTCAGGATTAAATAATGGTATAAGTATTATAGAAAATAAAAGTGCTATCAATGTAGAAACTACAATTACAAGCCAAGCGTACAATCCTTCCCACCAACTCATTATTCCTGGTAATAATCCTTGTGTTCTACCTATTTCAGGTGCTTGAGTTTCTGATACAAACTGACTAACAAGTAAATGTAAGCAGTGATGAGTCAAAGAAATTATCGGAATTGGAGATAAAATTAGCAATATTGTAAATATTAAAAATAATTCTGGGCTATGTACGAAATATACGATGTCATAACCTAGCTTTCCAGTATTTTGAACTATAAATATAATGACTCTCAAAAATAGAGTCAAAATCAATGCTTTTAACCAAGAGCTAGGATAAGGAAACCATAAAGGCCAGTAAAACGTTTGTAATTTTTGCCTAACAACTTCCTGATTATTCGGCTGCATCATAACCTATAAATGCAAAAAATAAATTATTGTCTATCTTATGATTCCCCATTGACAGCTATAAGCAACATTATCAGAAATTTTATATTCCTATATTTAAAACTTAGTGAGATTTATTATGCCTCTTGCCAACAAGCCGATTTTAGACTCATCTTCTATATTCTTACGTAAGATAGATTAAACTCTAACGTTCCTTTGTAATCACAGAACTACCATTACTAATGCTTACTTTTTGAATAAAAACGTCAGTACAAGAGGATAAAATATCACTACTGATCTGATTAGCAATAAATTCAAAATCTTGATTTGTTAATCCCTGTGCAGTATCGCCACTTAAATTAATACAAATAGTTAGAATTTGAGGATTGTTAGAAGACTGTTCATTATCTACTGGTTCTAAATCAGTTTCTGCCATGCCCAAATCAAACTCTTTACTCCAAGTCGGAAACTCCTTACCTGTTTGTTGTCCATAAACTTTGACTCTTTCAACAGATGCAGCCCCTAAAGCTATTAACCCTTTGCGGATAAATGCAACTAAAATTTGCTGATTTGGTACTTGGGCAGATTCTAGCATTACCTCTAAGCAAGCATCTTGTAAAACAACTTTTGCGTTGATCCCTTTGGGGTGTAAGTGGCGGTTCATCAGAGATGCGATCGCATCTGCATCTCCCTTTTTTGCAAGTTTTAGAATATTTGGCTGTGTCATAACCAGTAAAAGAGAAAATCTAGAAAAATAAACTTATATTCTCAGGATTCCCTCTTGACAGCCTTAAGTAACATTGTGATGTAAAATATCAACTAACCTGGGCTAAAATGTTTAGTATAAAGATAGTTATTCACAGACTTTTACAAAAATATATTTTCCCTGTCTCAACATCAAAAACTTTTGTTTTTATGCTTGCAAATTAACAAGATTAATATTAATCAGTGAAATTCCAATTTTCAATATGAAATTTTACCGAGATCATGCTTGGCCCTCGACGCTAGAAGAAGCCATAGTTATCCAAGAAACGCTGCAAAATCAAGTAATTACTGAGGATCGACTGCAAGAACCTATCCAGTATGTTGCTGGAGTGGATATGGGTTTTGAAGTTGATGGGACAATTAGCCGTGCCGCTGTCGCAGTCCTGAGTTTTCCTGATTTGCAAGTAATCGAGACAAGCCTAGCACATCGTCCTACGACCTTTCCTTATGTTCCTGGGTTCCTTTCATTTCGGGAAATACCAGCTGTCCTCGATGCCCTGGAAAAGATTAAAACAACACCAGATATCATTCTGTGTGATGGTCAGGGAATTGCTCATCCCCGCAGATTAGGTATAGCTAGCCATTTAGGGTTACTTATAGATATGCCGACAATTGGTGTAGCTAAGTCGAGATTGATAGGTAAGCATGAAGAATTGGCAGAAATCAAAGGCAGCACGCAACCACTAATATATAACGGTGAAACCATTGGGGCAGTTTTGCGATCGCGCACAGGAGTAAAACCTCTTTACATCTCCAGCGGTCATCTAATTAGTTTACCGACAGCGATTGACTATGTATTACGCTGTACGCCCAAATATCGGCTGCCAGAAACTACACGTGTTGCTGATAAATTAGCGTCGGATAGATAAAGCTTGTTGAAGTTTTTTCTAAATACTTGCTTCCACCTACTCAATCATGTTAGGAATCGCACAGAAAGAAGTTGAAGTAGCTAAATACGATTTACAAAGTTAGAACCATGAACACACTAACTTTACAGTGGCACGATGCAGGTCAAGATAAAACTCAGAACATTTACGAACAACAGCCAAGTCAAAATCATGGCACTGTCCGCATCGGTCGCGATCCCCTCCGGTGCGATATTGTTCTGAGTCATCCTACTGTGTCTGGACTCCACGTTGAAATATTTTTTCATCACCAGCAACAGCGCTTTTATATCAGAAATTTGCGATCGCAAAATCCCCCCGTTGTCGATGGACGGCAATTAATCCAAGGTGAAATGCCTTTAACTGAAGGCATTAGTATCACTTTGGGACAAATAAAACTCAACGTTACAAGCGTTTCCACAGGTAGCATTCCAGCAACAATTTTGCTACCACCCAATCCAACAGTAAATCTCGGACATCACCATCACCCACAAACACCCCCCGCACCACCGCCAGGAATTTATGGCTTAGAATGCCCCAAATGTCATAAAGTTTCCCCAGGAGAGAATCTACAAATTGGCTGTCATTGGTGTGGGACATCTTTAGCTGCGGCTGTGAGTGTGTTGGTAGCACGGGGTAGTTGAGCAGGGGAGCAGGGGAGCAGAGGAGCAGCACTTCGGCTGCGCTCAGTGACTGAGGAGCAGGGGAGCAGAAGAAGAATTCCTAACTCTTGACTTAATGACAAATGACAAATGACAAATGACCAATGACAAATGACCTACAAATCCAATTAAGTTGGGAAGAACCAGCGACGGGTGAACGGCGAGAACCACTGTTAAATGTGCCGATCGCTTTTGGCCGAGAATTTGCTCGCTTACCTGCTGAACTCAGGGGAATGCGGGTTTCTCGGATGCTGCTTAACAGTAACGAAGTTTCTCGCTACCATGCCCTAATTGACTGGGAACAAGACCATTTAGTAGTGATTGACCAAGGTAGCGTTAACGGTGTCTATGTCAACGGTCAACCACAAACGCGCAGTGTTCTGGTTAATGGCGATACGTTGCAAATTGGCCCATATTTGATTGCAGTGACATTTGGTGCTAACGCCGCTGCACCAGATACTAGCCCCCCTTCAACGATTCACTTCAACGCAAATACCAATCGCCCAGACCCCAGCTTGCCTGTAGTCCAGCCGCTAACGCCCGTGGCAAGTAATTTTCCGCCATTGGCGTTTCAGGCACAAAAAGTCTCTGTGCAAGCACTTCATGCTACAGGTCTACCAGTAGATGAATCTGATTATCTAGCGATCGGGGCGGGATTGGGTAGCTTTTTATGGGCTGATTTGCTGCGAATTAGTGGTGTACGTGCTGACAAAATTGTGGCTTTGGGATTAGAGGCGGAACCTTATGCCCGTTACAAGCGCCTCTGTCTGAATTCACAGATTCCTTTATATGAAAGACTGCGTTCTAATTCTGACTCTTGTCCTGATAATATTTGGGGTTGGCCTAGTTATGCCTTGCGTGAAGCTTGGGGAGACTTAGCCAAGGGAGAAATAAAGTCAGCATTCAAGTATTTGTGGCAAGTGTTTGCCGAACCAACATTTGCAGAAACTTATACTCCTCGTGCCGATAATGTCTTTGATTCCATAGATAGGGAGGCGAAGCGCATTGGCTGGAATCAAATTTATCGCTATGGGCGAGTTAGGGTAATTCGCAAAACTGATGATGGCAGATATTGCGTAGCCTATTCTCGCGGCCCAGGAAATTATGCTTTTTTAGTTAGTCGTTATTTACATTTAGCTACTGGATATCCAGCAATTCAGTTTCTCCCAGATTTGCAAGCTTATAGAGAAAAATATCAAGACTTTAAATCTGTTGTCAATGCTTATGAAGCTCACGATCGCGTTTATGAGCAACTAGAGCAACAGGGTGGTACGGTATTGATTCGGGGGCGGGGAATTGTGGCTTCGCGGATTGTGCAGCGGATTTATGAAGCCAGAAAACGAAATCAGAATATTGCAGTTTTGCATTTAATGCGATCGCCTAAACCTCAAGGCAACAAATTTCAAAATACCCAGCGCCTAGTCAAAAATCATTACGAATTTCAACCCTTTAACTGGCCTAAAGCCTGTTGGGGCGGCGAACTCCGGGCAATGTTAGAAAAAGCCACTCCCGATGAACGCAAGCGTTTACTAGCAGACTGGGGTGGAACTACCACCGCCGACCGCCGAGATTGGCAGCAAATTACCGCCCAAGGGTTAAGCGAAGGCTGGTATCAAATTACCTTTGGTGAGGTGCTGGATGTGGAACGAGATGCCCAAAACCGGACTATTACCCGTATCCGAGAGCAAAGCTTTGGGGAAATGAAATTGCTAGCTGATTTTATTGTTGATGCTACTGGACTCGATGCCAAGGTAGATGCCAATCCCCTCTTGGCAGATTTGGTGAAACATTACAATCTTCCAGTGAATCATCTGGGGCGATTGACTGTAGCGAACAATTTTGAATTAGTAGAAATGCGTAGCGATCGAGGTCAAATGTATGCTGCTGGGGCTATTACTTTAGGTGGCCCTTATGCAGCAGTTGATAGTTTCTTGGGCTTGCAATACGCCGCATTAGTCGCCGTTGATGGACTCGCCGCCGCGCGTGCGCCTGGAGTGCAAAGGTTGAATACTATAAGTTCCTTTAGGCAGTGGTTGAAGTGGGTGTTAAATCAGTCACCTTAGTATTAGGAGGCAGAAGGCAGGAGAAATAGAGTATTTATCTGGCTGTTTTGAGTAGCAAATCCCAACGTTGAGAATAAAAGTGCAACTTCGAGGATAAAAGGTGCAACTTCGAGGATAAAAGGCTCAACGTTGAGGTTCAAAGGCTCAACTTTGAGGTTCAGATGCTCAACTTCGAGGATAAAAGGCTCAACGTTGAGGATAAAAGGTGCAACTTCAAGGATAAAAGGCTCAACTTCGAGGTTCAGAGGCTCAACTTCGAGGATAAAAGGCTCAACTTTGAGGTTCAGAGGCTGAAGTGCGATCGCTTATGAACTGCAACACCACTTAATAATATTGTCATCAGAAATTTCTTTTTATTTAGCTGGAGAGTTAAAAACGAACAATTGGTATTTTAATTTCTAGCATTTCACTTTTTTATTAAGAAAGATGTGACTAATGCATAGCACCTAAGCATCGAATAGGGAGAGTGAGATAATTACTCTAATTTACTATTGGTTGAGGATCAAATGACTGAACTATATGATTCTATTGGCGGTGTTTACGAGCAGTTTAAAACTTTAGCCACATTGCCGATCGCCGAAAAATTTACACTATTTAATATTCTTGGTAATTTTCAAGGGAAAACTATTCTAGACTTAGCCTGTGGTACTGGTTTTTATAGCAGATTGTTGAAAGAACAAGGATCTACAAAAGTTGTTGGTGTAGACATATCAGAGGAAATGGTAAAAGTTGCACGACAGCAAGAGATGAAAAATCCACTTGGAAATGAATATCAAGTGTTAGACATTGCCAAACTCCACAAAATTGGCAGTTTTGATTTAGTTACTGCCGTTTATCTTCTTAATTATGCAGAAAACAAAGAGCATCTACTACAGATGCTTTCTAATATTCGCAAAAATCTAGCGTCAAACGGGCGTTTTGTTGCCATGACGATTAATCCGAATTTTTCGTGGAAGAAATCAAACACGACAAAGTATGGACTTACCGTACTCAAACAATAACCTCTGTCAGAAGGCTTTTATTCGGAAGCTGAATTTCACACAAATCCACCATTTATTCTTAAATACTTTGGATTGAGTCAATCTATTTATGAATGGGCTGTAACAGAAGCCGGGTTTAAGAAGTTTTTATGGCATACTATAGAAATTCCAAAGCAAGCAATAGAACAGTACACAGAAGATTACTGGCAAGATTTTTTAGACAATTGCTTAATCATAGGTCTAAGTTGTGAGAATTAACCTGATTTTTTATGGGAACTTCTCATCCTAGTACTTTGTCACATCAACTTTAAATAAAATCAAGATTTAGGAGTAGTCAAAGCTCTGTGAAAGCCAGTCACCAAGCTGGATTTATCATCCTTTTGACAAACGTGCAATTACCTTAACCTCTCACGAATGCAATAGAGAGTGAGTATCAGCCTTCATGCGTAGGCTAGCAGAAACCGCAGGCATCGCACTCGATTACGATCGACATTCCCATATACAATTACTTACATTTTTAGTAAATTAAAAATCGTCTTCAATCTGCCGCTCAACAATGTGCTAGCGAGAATCGAGTCGGGTAGTACTTATGGTGTAAGTTTATAGTTTAGCTACCTTGCTAACTGAATAATCTAGAATTATATTAGGGTGCTTATGGCACTAGCAACGGTATTTCTAATCGTCGCGCGTTGTTATCAAATAGCGCAATCCTAATCTATTTCTAGAAAGAGAAATATATCTTTATAAATGGTTGAAATTAGCAATTATGAACCTTAAAAACATATCTCCAAATTTTCCCCGTCGTCAAATTATCAAAACTGCTCTCACTTTTGTGACTGGCTTAACTACGACATCACTGTTATCTTTTTTGATGACTAAATCCATAAAGCCAGCACAAGCAATTGTTGTGCAACGACCAAATGAATTTGAACTTGAGGGGAAAGATACTCACATCAAGTATTCAATACTCAATGGAGTTCCACAACTTGATTACAAAACTAAAAATATTTCTGAGCATTTTAGTGGCGATCAAATTCAGACATTAGCGACTGATATCGGTACACTACTGACAATAATTATTAGCAGACCACCAAACCCTGATTTAGGAGGAAATATAGTTAAACTGAGCTTTCTCTTACCAAGTATCAACCTACCGATTGGGACTCGAGAAACTCCTGTTCAAACCGAAGCCATTTTAACTACTGAAAGAACATCAGGAATTATTCGTACTCCCTTGTTTGGACAATTACAGTCATATCAAACTATAGCACTCAGCGGAACCGCGAGATACCGCTAAATACGGTCTAATTTCTGAAATTAATTCTTTGGGAAAATAAATTAGAAATTATCCCTTGACTAAGATTTCCTATTTGTGAAAAATCCAAGAACAGATCCTAAGTTTGTTATCTATCTAAGTAACGCTTCTTTTTAACACTGCTCTGGTGCAAATCCAGAGCAACAGAAATTGCTGGGCTAACTCGTGCTGAATTTATTAATGCCTTATCACGCTATAAAGTAGATTTTATGCAATATACTGCCCAAGAGTTAGCCCAGGAACTGGCAACTGTCGATTAATCGTATAATTATTAACTCTTCACCTTTGATTGTTCTTCTGAAAAGTCAGCAAGCAAAATTAATTCCCCAATTATTCACAGAAGCTTTAGTTCCATTCGGTGTTTTTGAAGAAGTCACAACAAAAGATGATGCGGCATCAACACAATTACCCAGTATTTCTTGGATACAAACAGTAGAAATTAATAATATCGATCCTGTTGTAGCAGCTTGGGATTTGGGAAAGGGAGAATCACAAGTATTGGTTTGGTACTAAAAAATTCCGATTGTGCCGCTATTGTTGACAATAGAGCAGCACGGCGTTGTGGTCAAGCTTTAGGTATTAATACTATCAGAACCTGAGGCTTGCTGATATTAGCAAAAAGACGTGGAATAATCCCAAGCATATCTCCTGGAATTCAAGCTTTGCGTGACGCTGGTTTGTGGTTATCCGATACTTTGGTCAATTTACTGAAAACTTCAAGCAGGGGAATAGCGATCGTTATCAATTGTAACTTCAAATAGCTTTTGCTTCCTTTTCTCTCTTCCTTCTTGCCCTCTGCAACTCTGCGGTTTGATTCTCATACTAAATAACAAAGTACGTAGCCACTAGATTTAAATATTTTTATACAAACGGTACTTTTCCCCTAAGCAGAGAAGATTTTCCAATGGAGACAAAGCTACAATAAAAATAAACTTCACAAGCTGTTTATGCAATGGGCTAATTTTCTAGCCAAAGAAGCTGCTACGAATGGCTTATCTCTAGAGCAAACGGCAGCTTTTGCAAAATATTTTCAGACAGAAAACTTAGATAAAACTAAAGTTAAACTTGCTAGCGAATTAAACGTTGATATTTCTGCTCTCACAAAGCGGATGGGTGAGGTGTATGACAAGTTTGCCCAGAATAATCCTGAGTTAGCGACTTTCAACAATCGAGATAAACTAGAAAAGTTACAAGCTTACCTAAGCGCAAAATATACTAGCGAATTAGATGCCCTCAAACCATTGGCGGCGATGAAACTATTAAAATCGCTAGTGGTTCGAGAACGACTGCAACAAGAAGCTTGGGTTGCGAGAAGAATTTGTAAATTTTTGGGATATTTGCCTTTAGCGTTAGAGTTAGTGGGACGATATTTGGATAAAATGCCAGATTTGTCTCTGGAAACACTGCTGAAGCGGCTAGAGAAGAAACGAGTGGAACATGAACCAGTAGTCAATGCTAACTCATTGATGCCTGATGAATACAGTATATTTGAAGCTTTTGAATTGAGTTGGGAACAGTTGGATGAAAATGCCCAAAGCTTTGGCTGTTTGCTAAGTTTGTGTGCTTTAGCTGACATTCCCCTATCTGTTGAGACAATAGAAGATAACAAAAAACAAGAACTCAACGAGAAAGCCATAGCCGATTTACTAGAATTACATTTATTACAACAGAAAAATAAAGGAATTTATCGTCTAAATCCACAGATTCGGCAACTTTTCCGAATGAAGTTGGATAAATCAAGTAAGGCGGATGAAGCAAAGACTAAATTTGCAGCCATGATGTTAGAGGTAGCAAAGCTAATTCCGCAACAGCTTAACCCAGAAGATATTCCCAACCTCACTCCACATATCCCGCACATTACAGAAGTTGCAACTCACCTATTTGAATATCTAGGCGATGACAATCTAATCACTCTGTTTACCAAATTAGCCTGGTTTTATCAAAGTCAAGCACTTTATCAGCAAGCAGAACCTTGGTTGCAACGATGTGTAGAACTAACTCAAAATCGTCTTGGTTCAGAACATATCCATGTCGCCACTAGTCTGAACAATTTAGCAGCACTCTACGAAACTACAGGACGCTACAGGGAAGCCGAACCCTTGCTTGAGAAAGCTTTAGCACTGAGAAAACGTCTGTTAGGAGAAGAACATACCGATGTCGTCACTAGCCTGAGCTATTTAGCATTAATCTACGAATATACAGGACGCTATAGCGAAGCCGAACCTTTGTATCAGCAAGCTTTAGAACTGTGGAAACGCCTAGTGGGAGAAGAACATCCTCATGTTGCCACGAGTCTGAATAATTTAGGAGCATTGTATTGTTATACAAAACGCTACAGCGAAGCCGAACCCTTGTTCAAGCAAGCATTAAAACTGAGAAAACGCCTGCTGGGAGATAACCATCCCGATGTTGCCACCAGCCTGAATAATTTAGCACAACTTTACGAATCTACAGGAAGTTACAAGCAAGCCGAACCTTTGTATGAGCAAGCTTTAGAACTGAGTAAACGCCTGCTCGGAAATAACCATCCCGATGTCGCCATTAGCCTGAACAATCTAGCAGCACTCTACCGTCATACAAGACGCTACAGGAAAGCCAAACCCTTATTTGAGAAAGCTTTGAAAATTTGCGAACGGACTTTAGGTATAAGTCATCCGACAACTATGACGGTTCGGGCAAATTATGCCAGCTTTTTAAGAGAAGCATATCACTAGCGATCGCTGCGCGTAATTCGTAATTCGTAATTCGTTAAAAAATATACCCCTCTCCACTAGCGAAGAGGGGTTAGGATTTACTTACATCCTAAAGATTTGCGAGTATCCACACCAGTTTTAGAATTCACACCACTTGCTTTAACACAAAGCTTTTTCACTTGTATTCCATCTAAAATTGCATTCGTAAAATCAGTACCTGTGATATCCACACCATCAAAAGTAGAACGCAGCATCATTGCATCAGTCAACACCGCATCACTTAAGTCAGCATCCTTAAACCTGCTTAGATAGGCTATGCCTTCACTAAAATCAGCACCATGCAGATTTACTCCCTCCAATACGCTACCGTTAAATACGCCACCACGTAAGTCAGCATTGCTAAAATTAGCATTCTCTAATTTGAGATTGGTAAACTCAGTACCAATTAAACTTTGACCAGAGTAATCTTTGCCCTTAAGTTCATCATTACCCACAGAACGAGTAATACTAGAAGAACTTGCAGCTTGTGCCGATAAGGGAAACAAAAAAAGAACCATAGCTAAGACAAAGCTAGCTAACAGTTGCCAATATTTCATAATCTCTTCTTAATAAATCTCAACATTGCCACCATTAACTATTAAACCTTACAGAAGGGGATAAGGGAGCAGGAGAGCAGGAGAGCAGGGGAGCAGGGGAGCAGGGGAGCAGAGGAGAATTAGTAGTAGTAAGTCTTTCTCCTCTGCCCCTCTGCCCCTCTGCCCCTCTGCCTCTCTGCCTCTCTGCCCCTCTGCCCTATGCCCCATAACCAATTCAATACATAAAGACTGTAAAACTAGAAAGCATCTCGTAGGATGATAGATGTTGAGGTGCGATCGCAATAATTACCTGTGGCTAATCAAGAAGACAACGCCCAATCTCTGGCGCGAACCCCTTTATATCAACTGGGTGTAGAACTCAAAGCACGCCTTACCAGCTTTGGCGGCTGGGAAATGCCCGTGCAATTTAGTGGAATTAGCCGCGAACACGAGGCTGTAAGAAATACAGCCGGAATGTTCGATATTTCCCACATGGGCAAATTTACCCTCCAAGGTAAAAACCTGATTTCCCAACTCCAGCCACTAGTACCTTCCGACTTGAGTCGTTTGCAACCCGGTCAAGCACAATACACCGTATTGTTAAATCCTCAAGCCGGAATTATTGACGACATCATTGTTTATTATCAAGGTGAAGACACCAGTGGTACACAAAAGGCATTCATCATAGTCAATGCGGCAACCTCTGATAAAGATAAAGCATGGCTATTGCAGCATCTTGACCTAGATAAGTTGCAATTCCAAGACCTTTCACCAGATAAAGTCTTAATTGCCGTGCAAGGGCCAAAAGCGATTAAGTATCTCCAGCCATTAGTTCAAGAAGACTTACAACCAATCAAAGCCTTTGGACATTTAGAAGCAACTCTACTAGGTAAACCTGCCTTCCTAGCCCGCACGGGTTACACCGGAGAAGATGGCTTTGAGGTGATGGTAGACCCAGATGTGGGAGTAGAATTGTGGCGAAGTCTCCATAAAAGTGGTGTTATCCCCTGTGGACTCGGTGCGAGAGACACTCTGCGCCTAGAAGCAGCGATGGCACTTTACGGACAAGATATCGATGACACCACCACACCCTTAGAAGCAGGTTTAGGGTGGCTAGTTCACTTAGATACTAAAGGCGATTTTGTTGGTCGGGAAGTTTTAGCACAGCAAAAATCCAAGGGAGTGCAGCGTCGATTGGTAGGTTTGCAAACCCAAGGACGCAACATTGCCCGTCATGGCTATCAAGTGTTATCCACAGGTAAAGTTGTGGGAGAAGTTACTAGTGGCACCCTGTCACCTACACTTGGTTATCCTATTGCATTAGGCTACGTTCCCACCCAGCTAGCAACTGTCGGTCAGCAGCTAGAAGTGGACATTCGTGGCAAAGCTTATCCAGCAGTTGTAGTTAAACGTCCCTTTTATCGGTCAAAAAATCGTGTTGCCAACTGATAAGCGCTGAGGTTTTTGAGGAATAATGTGTTGTGAGTTATTCAATCTACAGTCAGGTTCATTACCAAATATGGCTTGGATGACTATTGGGGCAATAATTTTTTTAATAAGGGAGAGGAAGTGATATGTCTTTTGAATATCCTCAAGATTTCAGATACCTGGATTCTCATGAATACGTGCGAATAGATGGTGAAATTGCCACCATTGGCATTACTGAGTTTGCCGTACATGAATTGGGTGATATCGTCTTTTTGGAACTGCCAGAAATTGGCGATGCTCTTACCAGAGGAGAAAACTTTGGCACAATTGAATCAGTGAAAGCCGTTGAAGAACTGAATTCACCAGTGACAGGCACCGTTATAGAACGGAATGAAGCTTTAATTAGTTCTCCTGAAGAAGTGTCAGAAGACCCTTACGGGGAAGGGTGGTTTTTGAAAGTGCGCGTCAATGACCCTGGCGAAGTTGAAGATGCCTTGACAGCAGATGAGTATCGCGCCCAAGTAGAAGGGGAGTAGGAGTGCTGAGTGCTGTTAGCGGATAGCTAAGGTTTAGCCCGTGCTGAGTGGAAGAGTAAGGGAGTAGGTGAGTGGAGGAGGTAATTAACAATTACTCTTATTCACCTATCCAATATCTTCCGAATCCCCAGTCCCCAGCCCCCAGTTTAAGAGTATTTATTGCAAAATATGAAATAGTACCATCTGGAGAGTAATTTGTGGTATTAAACGCCCCTATTCTCAAGTCTAATGAGCAGCAAGTGCTGGACGAAAAAAGTCAAAAGTTAAGTAGTTTTGTGCCAAGACACATTGGCCCTAACTCTGATGATATTCAGCTTATGCTTAAGGTTTTGGGGTTTCCCAGCCTGGATGCCCTAATCGACCAAACAGTTCCACAGGCAATTCGGCTGAAGCAACCGCTAAAGTTACCAGCAGCAGAAAGTGAGTATGCAGCACTGGCATCTTTAAAAAAAGTTGCTGCCAAAAATCAGGTTTTCCGTTCATACATTGGTATGGGCTATTACGACAGTATCACTCCACCTGTGATTGGGCGTAATATCCTAGAAAACCCAGGTTGGTATACTGCCTACACTCCTTATCAGCCAGAAATTGCCCAAGGGCGACTAGAAGCGCTGCTGAATTTCCAAACTCTAATTATCGACCTTACAGGTTTAGAAATTGCCAATGCTTCATTACTTGATGAAGCCACAGCAGCAGCTGAAGCGATGAGCCTAAGCTATGGTGTCTGTAAAAATCAGGCAGATGCTTATTTTGTCTCTCGTGATTGCCATCCCCAAACCATTGATGTGTTGCAAACACGCGCTAAACCATTGGGGATTAAAATTATTGTCGGCGATCATCAAACATTTGATTTCGATCGACCAATTTTTGGGGCTGTTCTGCAATACCCTGCAAGTGATGGCACTATTTACGACTACCGCGCTTTTATCGAAAAAGCCCATGCTAAGGGTGCATTGGTGACGGTAGCAGCAGATCCTTTAAGTTTAACTTTGCTGACCCCTCCTGGGGAATTTGGCGCTGATATTGCTGTCGGAAGCACTCAGCGGTTTGGTATTCCTTTGGGATTTGGGGGGCCTCACGCGGCATACTTTGCTACGAAGGAAGAGTATAAACGGCTGGTTCCAGGGCGAATTGTGGGTGTATCAAAAGATGCCCAAGGTAAGCCTGCATTACGTCTCGCCTTACAAACCCGCGAACAGCACATCCGCCGCGAAAAAGCTACTAGTAATATTTGTACTGCACAGGTGCTGCTGGCGGTAATGGCGAGTATGTACGCTGTCTATCATGGGCCAGATGGACTGAAGCAAATTGCCGAAAATATCCATTCTTTGACGGCGTTGTTGGCAGAAGGACTGAAGCGTTTGGGTTACAGCATCAGTTCCAAAGATTTCTTTGATACGCTGCAAGTAGAACTGGGAAGACACAATTTAAAAGATATTCTGGCAGCTAGCAAACAACTTCAAATTAACCTGCGGGTTTTTGATGCAACTACTGTTGGTATTTCGCTGGATGAAACAACTACACCAGAAGATTTAATCGACCTTTGGCAGATTTTCGCTGGTACAGATGATTTACCCTTCACTTTAGAAGAATTAACTTCTTCCTCATCCTCACATCTTCCTCTCTCCCGTACAAGTACATATCTCACTCACCCAGTTTTTAACCGCTATCACTCAGAAACTGAATTATTGCGCTATCTGCACAAGCTTGAAAGCAAGGACTTGTCGCTAACGACATCGATGATTCCTTTGGGTTCTTGCACAATGAAGTTGAATGCAACTGCTGAGATGATTCCGGTAAGTTGGGAGGAATTTGGCAAGATTCATCCATTTGCCCCTGCGTCGCAAACGCAAGGTTATCAAATCCTATTCCAGCAACTTGAGGCATGGTTAGCTGAAATTACCGGGTTTGCGGGAATTTCTCTGCAACCAAATGCTGGTTCTCAGGGTGAATATGCCGGACTTTTAGTAATTCGCCAATATCACGAAAATCGGGGCGAAGCACACCGCAACGTTTGTTTGATTCCCACCTCGGCACACGGGACAAACCCAGCGAGTGCGGTAATGTGTGGGATGAAGGTGGTGGCAGTTGCCTGTGACTCACAAGGTAATATTGATGTTGCTGACCTGAAGGCTAAGGCAGAAAAATACAGCAATGAACTCGCCGCCTTGATGGTGACATATCCTTCAACTCACGGTGTTTTTGAGGAGCCAATTCAGGAAATCTGCGCTGTTGTCCATAGTCACGGTGGACAAGTTTACATGGATGGGGCAAATATGAATGCCCAAGTGGGAATTTGCCGTCCTGGGGATATTGGCGCGGATGTCTGTCACTTGAATCTGCACAAAACCTTCTGTATTCCTCATGGTGGGGGTGGCCCTGGTATGGGGCCCATTGGTGTTGCATCTCATCTTGTGCCTTTTCTCCCCGGACATCCTGTTGTTACTATCAACGACTCAACTCAGCACTCACATATTGGTGCTGTGGCGGCTGCACCTTGGGGTAGTGCGAGTATCTTGGTGATTTCTTGGATGTACATCGCCATGATGGGTGCAGATGGTTTAACCCAAGCAACGAAGGTGGCGATTCTCAATGCTAACTACATTGCCAAGAAACTGGAATCGTACTATCCGGTTTTGTATCAGGGGCAAAATGGTCTAGTTGCCCATGAATGTATTTTAGATTTGCGATCGCTCAAAAAATCTGCTGCGATCGAAATCGATGATGTCGCCAAGCGTCTCATAGATTATGGTTTCCATGCGCCGACTGTCTCCTGGCCTGTAGGGGGTACAATCATGGTGGAACCTACAGAAAGTGAATCAAAACAAGAGTTAGATCGTTTCTGTGATGCGTTGATTTCTATTCGCCAAGAAATTGCCGAAATAGAAGTTGGCAAGGTGGATATCCAAGATAATCTTTTGAAGAACGCACCCCACACTGCCGAAAGTTTAATTACCGGGGAATGGCAGCATCCCTATTCTCGCGAACAAGCTGCCTATCCTGCGCCTTGGACTCGTGAATATAAATTCTGGCCAGCTGTCGGTCGCATTGATGCAGCCTTTGGCGATCGCAATTTTGTTTGTTCTTGTCTGCCAATGGATGCTTATTAAACTGAAGTAGGGGCGCACAGATGTCATTGGTGTCAAGTTAACGTTAAATGGGCGGTTATAAACCGCATCTACACAGACAAAACTCACCTCCGTGGGTTTCAAACACTCAATTTTTTTAGTCCGCGCAGGCGGACTTTGTTTGTGTAGCCGCGAATTTCATTCGCTGGGGCTTAAGTTGACACCAATGCACAGCTGTGCGCTCTACAATAGATGATTTTTTTCGCTGGAATGTCACTAAGCATTTTTTCCTTATCTTTGCAGGACAAACGCATTTAAATTCTCAAAATGAAAACACAATTAGAAACATAGGACTTACGCAAAAATTGCTAAAAAGCTTAATTTATCGAACCGCCAAGACGCCAAGATCGCCGAGAATTCGTAGAGTGTGCGTAAGTCCTAAAACAGTTAAATCATCAGTATTTACTTGTTTCTATCTGTGATTGTTTAGTTTCAATACTTGGGAATTAAACGATTACAGCAGTTTTCATGTATTTGAACCACACCTGTCGTAGGGGCGCAAGGCCTTACGCCCCTAACGCGTGGTCTATTTCTCTGAAAATAGCTGTAAGCTTGTTGTATTTCTGGACGACCATCTTCAACCACAAATGAAGCCCACTTATTAAGCTTGTTTTTTGTCTGACGATGCCACTTAATGACTGACTCACGTTGATTTAATTAACTTACGTTGTCCAACAAAATCGCAGTTGACGAAGGCGATCGCTGCTGGTCAATTTGCAGTGGGATATTTTCCCGCACGAGTTGCCAAAAATGTTTAATGGGAGGAATTTGCAGACGATCTTGAGTTGTCACCATAACTACCCGTCGAGTCAAACTGGAACCATCTGCTAAACCACTAGTATTATTACTGGCTAAAGATCGAATCGCCAGGGTAGGGTCAAGACGTGCTTCCAGTAATGCTGATTGAGGTAGCAAAGCTATCAATTTCCCTTGGCGCACAACTCCCCGGAAGGCATCTAGGGTATTTACCTCTAAAACCGACTGGAGTGTAGCTTCCATCCGCTCAAATTTATCTTGTATTAAGCGTTGCATCCCATAACCATCTTTAAAAACCACTTGGGGATAACGAATTAGCTCCGACCAAGGGACGCATTCATATTGTGCGAGGGGATGATTGGCTGCGGTTAAAAGTTCTATAGGTTCATCATAAAGTACTTCTACCACCATTTCTCTACTGGTGGTTAAAAAGCGATTATTCATCACAATTGCTAAATCTACCAATCCATCTTTGAGGACTTTCAGGGCGCGATCGCTTCCTAATGAAGTCACCCGCAATTGCACATCTGGATAATCATGACAGAATTTTTGCAACACTGGTGGTAAGTAAGATCCACACAGAGAGTGAATCACGGCAATGCAAAGTTCTGGTTGCTTTCCGGCGATTAAATCGGCTAATTCTTCTGTAGCAGTCTGCCACTCTTGACAAATTTTGCGGACGCGGGGTAACAAACGTTCGCCTCCTAGCGTCAGTTTGGCATGAGTGCTTCTATGAAACAGTTCTATCCCCAAATCTGCTTCTAATGCTTGGATTTGGCGACTAATCGTCGATTGGGTAACACCAGATGTTCGCGCTGCTTGTTGAAAGCTGCCGGTTTTGGCGATCGCTAGAAAGGCTTGCAACTGCTCTAGGCGCATTTTTATGTAGCCTGAATTACATTTATCAGTTTTAATAAGTTAACGGATTTTTAAAAGCATTTTAGTAAAATTTGTTACAGGTCTTTGATTCGAATTGACATTTAAGTAAATCAGTTTTACCGCCTTTATCGTCAATTATGCGCCTTGCACCGATTTTTTCGGAAGATACTGCCAAAAAAGAATTGACTACTTTCTGCTGAAATATATGAATTTTTAGATAAGACTTTTACAGAAACCTATGGCAAAAACACTTTATCCGCCAGAGGCTTGAACCTCTGGCGGTTTTTCGACTTTTGTAATAAGTCTAATGTGGTTAATACTATCTGGAGCGAGTACCTGTTACTTCATTAGGGTCGCTATAAGCCCGAACTTTTTCGCGATTACGAGTCAGACCTGCTAAACCAGCTAGGCCAAGCAACCCTAGCCAACCCAAATTGAAACCGCGATCGGTATTTCTTTCGGAAGTTGTGATGCCTGCATTTCTGTTAGTACCTGTGGCATCAGAGCCTGCTGTTCCAGTACCTGTAGAATCAGAGCCTGTTGTTCCTGTTGTTCCAGTACCTGTAGAATCAGAGCCTGTTGTGCCAGTACCCGTTGTTCCACTACCCGTTGTTCCAGTACCTGTGGAATCAGAGCCTGTTGTGCCAGTACCTGTGGAATCAGAGCCTGTTGTGCCAGTACCCGTTGTTCCACTGCCCGTTGAGCCAGTACCTGTACCACTGCCTGTACCTAGACCACTGCCTGTACTTCCACTGCCTGTAGTTCCAGTACCTGTAGTTCCAGTACCTAGACCACTGCCTGTGCTTCCACTGCCTGTAGTTCCAGTACCTAGACCACTGCCCGTACTTCCAGTACCTGTACCACTGCCTGTAGTTCCAGTACCTAGACCACTGCCTGTAGTTCCAGTACCTGTACCACTGCCTGTAGTTCCAGTACCTAGACCACTGCCTGTAGTTCCAGTACCTGTACCACTGCCTGTAGTTCCAGTACCTGTACCACTGCCTGTAGTTCCAGTACCACTGCCTGTAGCTCCAGTACCTGAGCTAGAGCCACCACTAGAGCCACCACTGCCAGAACCTCCACTCTGGGCAAAAACTGAAGGAGGTAAGGATACAGAAGCGAAACTGATGGCAAAGACAGTAGCTAAAACAGTTTTAGATAAATTCAAAGGTTTCATACTTATGGTTCCTTTACGTTCTAGATTTCTGTGAGTGATTGATTTTCAAAACCGATATTGTCTACTCAATCCACTGCTAAACAGGTAAATATTTACAAGAGTTGAGGAGCCTTTCACCTAGCTTCTTTTGGAAAAATTGAAAGCATTTGAAGATCCCACAACAAGTTACTATTGGTTAGGTCAAGCAAAATAATTCATAATCAGTAATTAGTAGTTTAGGATTAGTAACTTACGACTAAGCTCGCTTGTTCGCAATAGATAGATAAAGAATAATAATTTCTTTTTTTAAGATAAAATTAATATTCATTTCTACCTGATTTTTAATTACTTTTTGTGAATTATTTTCTAACTGCTACACAAGATAACTGCTAGTTTTTTGCCTGACTTCTACCATAAGAGTAAAACCATTTATATCGCAGGGATTATTTTGGCATTTTAGTCTGTGAAGGTGAAAAGCATGAAACGTTTTAGAGCTTACAAGCGATTAGATAAACCCCTAGAACATGTGAGGCGTAGCTTGCTTTACCGAAATAAAGGGTCTACTACAAACTTTTAATTCTTTACACTCATCTACTTAATAAGTACAAGCGATCGCTAACTTAAGCAAGATTTTCATCTCAATAAATATAATTACTTTTTTGACATTAGCTTTTAGTTATTTGGATATAAATGAACTAGAGACTATAAGCAACCAGATGCTGCCAACGTATGAGGCTCTATTAACAAGACTTCATAATCTTATTTCGTCTGAGAACTTATAACTTCATACTTCAGGTGTGTCTTACTTTAGACTTAAGGAATACTTTTATTGTTAGTTATAGCTAAAATTTACCATTCAGCTAAAGCGATCGCTATTGCTTGTTTTAAATCTGGTGTGATTGCGTCATTATTCGCTAACTGCTGCAATTGTTGATGTGTGGCTTCTCCATCCAGATTTTTCAGTGCTGCGATCGCATGTAGTTTCACCGATGCATTAGAATCGCCTAGCAGCAAAATCAATGGTTCAATCGCTTGCATTTTGCCTAACTGCCCTAAAGAGAAGGCGATCGCACTTTTGATGCTAGCAATCTCTGTGGCTGGATGTTGCGTTAGCAGTATTTGCAGTAAGATTTCTGTCGCTGGTGTAGTTAACTGCGGTTTTTGGACTCGTCCCAAAACTGTGACAATTTCTTGCCATACTGTTTCTGATGTACTTTGATTCAGTGCGGTTTGCAAATATTCCAAACTCGATAACGTCCCCACCCAACTTAAAGCGCGGATGGTTTCCAATTGCAGCGTTATCGGTGTCTGGGGTGAAATCAGCAAATCAAACAAGTGTTTGGCAGCGTCATCGCTACCAATCCGAGAAAGGGTAACTGCGGCTGCACAGCAAACATCAAGGTTAAAGTCGTAAAGTTTGGGTTGCAGTCTCGTTATTAAATCTAATGCTTGGTGTAAGTCGGGGCGAAAACCTAAACCAAGCACTGCTGCACGCCTCACTGTGAGGGCTGGATCGTCCAAAGCTTTTAACAATACTGGCGGTACACGTTCATCATGAAAACTGCTGAGGGCTTCAATTGCGGCGGCGCGGATTGCTGCTTGTGGATCTTGCACTACACTCAACAGCGGCGTGATGGTTTCTGGTTGCCGAATACAACAAAGCGATCGCACTGCTAACAATCGTGTATTTTCGTCTAATAGAAGTTCAGTTAGTGAAGTAATCGCAACAGTACCCATTTGTCCCAGTGCTGTAGCTGCGATCGCTTTGAGTTCTTCATCCTCATCATTTTTCAACAATTCAACTATTGACGCGATCGCTTCTGGGTGTTTAAATTCGCCTAAAGTCCTTGCCGCATACCAGCGCAATTCGTCTTCTGCGTCTTCATCTTCTAATATCTCAATGAGAGGTGGGATCGCAATATTTCCCAAGTGAGTCAACACTTTGGTAATTTCCCACCGCTGCTGAAAATCTCCCATCTCTAAGATTGAAAGTGTTAATTTCAGGAGATATTCTCGATTTTTAACTATTTCTGGATCTTCCGAGTTTGTCCCTAAAATTAACTGTTGCAAATATTGAATTAGTGATGACCAATCAGCCGCATAATATGCTGCCTCAGCTTGCACCAATAGCTGTTTGATGTTATTCACAATATCTTGCTTGAATTATCATCTTCTGCCCCTTGCCTCATTTCTCTACGAGAGGCTGCGCCAACGACTACGCTCAGTGACCACCTGCCTTCTGCCCCCTGCCTCCGCTAGGTTGGCTTAACCACAATCGAATTGCCCTCAATCTTAGCGGCGTAAGTTTTCAGGGGGTCGGTTGCTGGGCCTTTTTGCACTTTACCGTCGGCTCCATATTCCGAACCATGACAGGGACAAGTGAATTTTTTAGCATCAGCTTTCCATGCTACAGTGCAACCTGCATGAGTACAAGTAGGGTCAACAGCAGTTAGATTTCCGGCTTTAGATGTGCCAACTACCAACACAGGCCCAGCAGGTGAGTTTTTTGCCAGCAATTGACCTGTTTTATCTAAATCTGCCGATGTACCTACTGTTTGCCAATCTTTAGATGCTGGAGTTGTTTGAGAAGAACAAGCTGCGATCGCTACAGGTAGAGAACTCGCAATCCAGCCCAAACCTACCCAATTAATAAAGTCACGACGTTTCATAGCTGCTGAAATAAAATCTAAGTTTTAGCTAACATCTCCCATTCAATTTTGGATTTTAGATTTGAGATTAATCTATGGCGATCCAAAATTGCTTCAGTCTTCTCAAATACCCTTGATTAAGGGTGCTGCATCGCTTATGGATGACTTTAATGCAAGTAATGCATAGTATTCATGCGTTTTTTAAAAACTTTTCCGAAAAACGTAACAATTTATACGATTTTAACAAAAAAGTCACCTTAAGTTATGAGTATCGAAATTGTTACATGAACATTATCTAAACGTGCTTGACAAATTCCCAAGATGTAAATGGCCACAAATTTTCCTTAACTAACCACGGATTTGGAGTTTCGCATTGGAATGTTCTTGAGTAAAAATAATCAGCCGTAGTTAAATATTAAGTTTTTATTCCCTAACCCTCGTAGATACAGCACCTGATGTAACTACGGCTTGATTGGTATTGGGATACGACCACAGTTACCGAGCATATCAGTAATTTGCAACGAGATTCAGACTCATGACAGACACAGCAACTACCACTAGCCTTAATAAGTTCGAGAAATTAAAAGCAGAAAAAGATGGACTCGCCATCAAGAGTGAGATAGAGAAATTTGCCGCTCTTGGTTGGGAGGCGATGAACGAAACAGATCGCGATCATCGACTCAAATGGGTAGGCGTGTTTTTTCGCCCAGTTACCCCAGGTAAGTTTATGATGCGGTTGCGGATGCCTAACGGTATTCTTACCAGCAGCCAGATGCGTGTTTTGGCGCAAGTAGTGCAGCGTTACGGTGATGATGGTTGCGCTGATATTACTACCAGACAAAATATTCAATTACGGGGGATCAGAATTGAAGATTTACCAGATATCTTTAATAGATTTCACGCAGTTGGTTTAACCAGCGTTCAGTCAGGGATGGATAACGTTCGTAATATCACAGGCGATCCCGTGGCGGGGTTAGATGCAGATGAGTTGTACGACACGCGAGAGTTAGTACAACAAATTCAAGATATGCTCACCAATAAAGGGGAAGGAAACCCAGAATTTAGCAACTTACCACGCAAGTTTAATATTGCGATCGCAGGTGGAAGAGACAATTCAGTTCATGCTGAAATTAACGATTTGGCTTTTGTGCCAGCATTTAAAGAAGCAGGGGAGCAGGGGAGCAGCACTTCTCTACGAGAGGCTGCGCCAACGGCTACGCTCAGTGACCGGGGAGCAGAGGAGCATTCCCACGACAAAATTTTCGGGTTTAACGTTTTAGTCGGTGGCTTTTTCTCAGCTAAACGTTGTGAGGCGGCGATTCCTCTGAATGCTTGGGTGGCTCCAGAAGATGTGGTAGCTGTATGTAAAGCAATTTTGGAAGTATTTCGCGATTGTGGGCCACGTGCTAATCGGCAAAAATCGCGCTTGATGTGGCTAATCGATGAATGGGGTTTAGATAAGTTTCGAGCAGAAGTAGAAAACCGTTTGGGTAAATCATTAATATCCGCAGCACCTAAAGACGAGATCGACTGGGAAAAACGCGACCACATTGGGGTATATAAACAAAAACAATCAGGATTAAATTACGCAGGCTTGAACATTCCTGTTGGTCGGTTGTATGCCGAAGATATGTTTGAAATCGCTCGTCTGGCAGAAGTTTACGGCACTGGTGAAATCCGTTTCACAGTTGAGCAAAACATTGTTATCCCCAATATTGCCGACTCTCGTTTAGCAACATTTTTAACAGAGCCTCTGCTGGAAAGATTTTCTATCGATCCAGGTTTGCTGACGCGATCGCTAGTATCTTGCACAGGCGCACAATTTTGCAACTTTGCCCTCATCGAAACCAAAAACCGCGCCCTGGCAATGATTAAAGCCTTAGAAGAAGAGTTAACCTTCACCAAACCAGTACGAATTCATTGGACAGGTTGTCCCAACTCCTGCGGACAGCCACAAGTTGCAGACATCGGCTTGATGGGAACTAAAACTCGCAAAAATGGCAAAACCTTGGAAGGTGTTGACATCTATATGGGTGGCAAAGTTGGCAAAGATGCCCATTTGGGAACTTGCATTATCAAAGGTATACCATGCGAAGACTTACAGCCAGTATTGCAAGACTTACTCATCAAAAACTTCGGGGCGAAACTCAAGCAAGAAGCCTTACTAGTTGGTAACTGCTAGTACTTATCGGAAATATTCGGCATTGGGCAAAACTCATACTTCAAACTTAAAGCCTTAACCTTCAAACTTTAAGACTTAACCTTCGACCTTTAAGACTTAACCTTCAAACTTTAAGACTTAACCTTCGACCTTTAAGACTTAACCTTCAAACTTTAAGACTTAACCTTCGAACTTTAAGACTTAACCTTCGACCTTAAAGGCTTAACCTTCGACCTTAAAGGCTTAACCTTCAAACTTTAAGACTTAACCTTCGACCTTAAAGGCTTAACCTTCAACCTTTAAGGCTCAACTTCGGCTACCTCTTCTCCGTATTTTATTCAATTAGAAAGATTGGAATGCTTAAAAACTTATTTTCATTTAGCGATCGCTACCGGATCTTACATCAGACTTGGTTTGCTTTCTTTCTCACCTTTGTCTGTTGGTTTAACTTTGCCCCTTTCGCTACAACCATTGGCAGAGAACTAGATTTAGCACCAGAGCAAATCAAAACTTTAGGTATCTGTAACCTCGCCCTTACAATTCCCGCACGACTAATTATTGGGATGCTTCTGGATCGTTTTGGCCCCAGAATCACCTACTCAATTTTGCTGATGTTTGCGGTTATTCCTTGTTTAGCGACGGCGCTAGCGCAAGATTTTAATCAACTAGTCATCAGCCGTTTGCTGATGGGGATTGTCGGATCTGGGTTTGTTGTGGGTATCCGCATGGTGTCCGAATGGTTCCAGCCGAAGGAGATGGGAATTGCTCAAGGTATTTATGGAGGTTGGGGCAACTTTGGGGCTTTTGGCGCAGAATTTGCCTTACCGATGATTGCAGTTTCTACGAGCTTTTTCGCTGGTGGTGCTTCTAACTGGCGATTTGCGATCGCATTTACAGGGATTATTGCAGCTATCTACGGCGTAATTTATTACAACAACGTCCAAGATACGCCTACAGGGAAAGTCTACAAAAAACCTAAGAAAAATGGTTCTCTAGAAGTAACCAGTGTTAAAAGCTTTTGGGCGATGATTGTCTCGAATTTTGGTTTAATTTTCGCCTTGGGTTTATTGGCTTGGCGTTTGGAACAAAAGAACATTCACTTCCTAACTTTGAGCCAAATGTATCTGGCTTGGTTACTATTAGCAGGATTGTTTGCTTACCAAAGTTACCAAGCTTGGCAGGTAAACCGAGAACTTTTAACTGGCAAGAAAACTTATGCTCCATCTGAACGCTTCCAATTTGGTCAAGTAGCCTTACTCGAATTCACTTACATAACAAACTTTGGCAGCGAACTAGCAGTTGTTTCCATGCTCCCAGCATTTTTTGAAAAAACTTTTGCTTTAGAACATGTTGTAGCTGGGATGATTGCCGCTACCTATCCATTCTTAAATTTGATTTCTCGTCCTAGTGGTGGCTTAATTTCTGATAAATTTAGCTCCCGTAAGTGGACAATGACAATTATCAGTGCTGGCATTGGTGTTAGTTATTTGATGGCACATTTTATTAGTAGTAGCTGGCCGATTCCGGTAGCGATCGCAGTGACAATGTTTGCCGCTTACTTTGCCCAAGCTGGCTGCGGTGCAACCTACAGCATCGTCCCTCTAATTAAGAAAGAAGCCACTGGACAAATTGCTGGGAATGTGGGGGCTTACGGTAATTTTGGCGGCGTAGTTTACCTGACAATTTTCAGCTTAACCGACGCTCCAACACTATTTACCACAATGGGTTTAGCTGCACTAGTCTGTGCTTTTATGTGTGCCTTTTTCCTCAAAGAACCAAAAGGTTCCTTTGCCGCTGCTTATGAAGGTGAATTACCAGAAACCGCAAAGAAAAACCCTATCTTCTTAACTGAAGAATAATCAATTCAAGGATAAAGTAAAAAATTCACTATCAAATCTGAATTAGGTAACTTTACACTTCATCTTTCCATAGCAATCCTAATTCATGAAAATCTCCTTTTCTTCTCTCTGCGTTCTCTGCGTCTTGGCGGTTCGTTAAAAAAAATGATGAAAAAACGAACCGCAAAGGAATAAGAGTTTTAAAGAGTTTATGCCTAACAAACAAATTTCTCAACCTGGCGCTACATCTGAGGTTACACAATTAAAATAACAAAATGCCATGAGTGAATTTACTAAAACTCTCTGTCCCTACTGTGGTGTTGGCTGCGGTTTAGAAGTTTCACCTCCAGCCCAACTTGGCAAAGCAACTAATCGAGATAGCCAAGGAACTCCAACTTGGCGGGTGCGGGGTGATAAAGCCCATCCATCTAGTCAAGGTATGGTTTGCGTCAAAGGTGCAACGATCGCAGAATCTTTAGATAAAAATAGATTACATTACCCAATGGTGCGAGACTCCTTAGATCGAGAGTTTCGCCGCGTTAGCTGGGATGAAGCTTTCGATCTGATCGCCAAACGCATTCAAACCGTGCGTTTCACCCAAGGGCCAGAAGCCTTATGTATGTATGGTTCCGGTCAGTTTCAAACTGAGGATTATTACATAGCCCAGAAACTCATGAAAGGCTGTCTGGGTACTAATAATTTTGATGCCAACTCTCGCTTATGTATGTCTAGTGCTGTGGCTGGCTACATTCAAAGCTTTGGCTCAGATGGCCCGCCCTGCTGTTACGATGACTTGGAATTAACTGACTGTGCATTTTTAATTGGTACTAATACGGCTGAATGTCACCCCATCGTTTTTAACCGATTGGAAAAGTATCACAAAAAGAACCGCAAAGTCAAAATGATAGTGGTCGATCCCCGTCGCACACCAACCGCAGAAGCCGCTGATTTGCATTTAGCTATTCGTCCCGGTACAGATATCGACTTGTTAAACGGCATCGCTCACTTGTTGATGCGTTGGAACTACATCGATACCATGTTCATGGACGACTGCACCAGCAACTTTCCTGCTTATGCTGAGGTGATTCGCCATTATCCGCCAGAAGTGGTAGCTCGTCAATGTGGAATCAGTATTGAAGATTTAGAAACAGCAGCTCGCTTATGGGGTCAATCTGAGCGGGTACTGTCTTTGTGGTCAATGGGTGTGAATCAATCCTCAGAAGGGACGGCTAAGGTAAGAACGATAATTAACCTGCATCTGATGACTGGACAAATTGGCAAACCTGGCGCTGGCCCTTTTTCCCTCACAGGTCAACCAAACGCGATGGGAGGACGGGAAGCCGGAGGCTTGGCGCATTTATTACCAGGTTATCGGGCGGTGAAAAATCCGCAGCACCGTGCAGAAGTTGAGGAGTTTTGGGGACTTAAGCCGGGACAGATTTCGCCCAATCCCGGTTTGACTGCTTGGGACATGATTACTGGGTTAGAAAATGATGCTGTAGGGTTACTGTGGATTGCAGCTACCAACCCAGCTGTGAGTATGCCAGATTTAGAGCGGACTAAAAAGGCATTGTTGCGATCGCCTTTCACTATTTACCAAGACGCATATTATCCCACAGAAACTTCTGCCTACGCTCACGTTCTACTACCAGCTGCCCAGTGGGGTGAAAAAACTGGTGTGATGACAAACTCCGAACGAGTAGTAACTCTGTGTTCGGCATTTCGCCAACCACCAAGAGAAGCTAAAGCCGATTGGGAAATTTTTGCAGAAGTTGGACGTAGATTAGGTTTTGAGAAAGAATTTGCCTTTGCTAACTCTGCTGAAGTTTATGCTGAGTTTGTCAAACTAACTAAAAATCGCCCCTGTGATATGACAGGTCTGAGTCACGCGCAATTACAGACACAAGGGCCTACTCAATGGCCTCATCCAGAAGAGAGCAGGGGGAGCAGAGGAGCAGGGGAAGCAGGGGGAGAAGCATCTGCCAATTGCTCTGGGAAAAGACTCTACACCAATCTCCGCTTCCACAACCCTGATGGACGCGCTCGATTTGGGGCATATTACTCCAAGGGATTGGCAGAACCACCAGACCCAAATTATCCATTTGTGCTAACTAATGGAAGACTTTACGGACACTGGCATACCCAGACACGCACCGGTCGAATTGAAAAAATTTGCAAAATGCATCCCGAACCGTTTATCGAAATTCATCCGCGTGATGCTGCTCGGTTGGGTATTGTCGATAGTATGTATATAGAAGTGCGATCGCGTCGGGGTAAAGCGAAGTTTCCTGCTAAAGTAACAAAAGCGATCGCGCCTGGTACAGTTTTTGTCCCTATGCATTGGGGTTCACTGTGGGCAGATAATGCCGAAGCCAACGCCCTCACCCATCCAGAATCTTGCCCCGATTCGCTACAACCAGAATTAAAAGCCTGTGCTGTGCAGCTGATACCAATTTCGGTGGAAGTTCCTATCAAAAATCATCAACTCCAGTCTTCACGATGGTAAGCTGCAAAGTGTAGCTCGAAGCTGGTAATTTATAACCAGCAATAGGTAATTTAGTCAATAATCAATAGTCAATAGTTATTATCATTTTTTATAACTCCCTAATTTTGACTGTTACCAATTACTATGTCTAAAGAGGTAAATTTTTAGTAACAAGGGATTTTACTAGAGTTTATTTTAGCTATGGATAAAGAATAATACAAAGATAGAAAACTTACAAAGTATCAGCAAGTAATCTTTTTTCAATCCTCTAGATTTATCTATGGGATTTTCTTTTATTTTAGAATCGGGTGCAGCAGATGAAAAAGCTAGTGAGGCGAATTCTAGGGGCTACCAAAGATGAGAACTTCATGCACATCATTGAAAATATAGAAGTGCTAGTTTCTAAAGTTCTATCTATTTTTATGGTGGTCGTAATTTTGGTAGCGATCGCAGATTTAGGAGTCTTTATTTTTAAAGAATTATTTACAATCCCTTATGCCAAGTTTAACACAACCCTGTATAAGATTTTTGGTTTATTTCTAAATATTTTAATTGCTTTAGAAATTCTAGAAAATATTACAGCCTATTTAAGAAGACACGTTTTTCAAGTTGAATTAGTGATTGTCACTTCTTTAATTGCTGTTGCCAGAAAAATTATTATTCTTGACTTAGAAAAAATTGGAGGTATTGATATAATTGGTCTAGGTATAGCTATTCTTGCCTTATCAATTAGTTATTTAATAATTCGTCTCAGTAATTCCAAAGATGCAAGTTGAAGTAATTCGTAATGGTGATTTATACCCCACCACAAAACTTGCCACTTTTTCCATTCCCTATTCCCTATTCTCCATACTCCCCCATTAACTTTGGGTTTGTCGAACAATGACAGATTTCTTTCAATTTGAAGCAGACTTTGTTGATTCTCTGCGTTGCATCCCCATGCAGGTGCGTTGTAAATTAGATACCTGTGGCATCAAGCTAAAATTGCCTGACTGGAATCAAATGACGACAGATGAACGGCAAGCTTTAGTAGAATTACCTTGCACTACAGAAACAGAAATTCAGTCTTACCGCGAGCATATCGAGCAATTAATCATACAACGCACAGGTGTACCAGCTACAAAATTGCCCATCGAGCCTCATCCTGCATGGCTAGATGCCACTGTACCAGCTAGCCTTCAGGAAAAAGCTCAAGAAATAGGTGTAACCTTGACACAGCAAAATTGGGCAGCTTTAACGCCCTTACAGCGTTTTGCTTTGATTAAACTCAGCCAGCCAGGACATGAAAACAAAAATTTTAAGAGAGCGATCGCAGAATTTCATCTGCTTTAATTTACCATTCGCTCGTAATCGTTGAATTATCGTCTTCTTAGTCTCCTAAAGGCAAGCTAATAAGAATCTCAATATGAAACTTAGATCCTTGTTGTGGTATTGATAAACCCGTGTACCTGTAAGATGTATTAATTTTTGTTAATTTGCCACTCTGAAATGATACATGACAGCACAGTGATTGATGTTATGTATCAAAAACTTGTATATAAACTAACCCCAAAAAAAGCTGACTCTAAATTAATATTTACTTTAGAAACAACTATTGATGACTAATAAGTGAGGGTAACAAATATATGGCTGCAAAGAAACTTTTGATGCTTGTTGGCGACTATGTAGAAGACTATGAAGTGATGGTTCCTTTCCAGGCATTGCAAATGGTGGGACACACTGTCCACGCAGTTTGCCCCAACAAAAAAGCTGGCGATAAGGTGCGGACAGCAGTTCATGACTTTGAAGGAGACCAGACTTACAGTGAAAAACCCGGACACAATTTTACTTTAAATGCAACGTTTGCAGAAGTAGAAGCCACAACCTACGATGCCTTAGTCATTCCTGGAGGAAGGGCACCAGAATATCTCCGACTCAATCAGCAGGTGCTAGAAATCACCCGTCACTTTGCCCAAGCCAATAAACCGATTGCTGCCATTTGCCACGGCTTACAGTTATTAGCAGCTGCTGATGTACTGCAAGGCAAGAGATGTACTGGCTACCCTGCTTGTAGCCCAGATATCAAGAGTGCTGGAGGGATCTATGTTGATATCCCTGTCGATCGGGCAATAGTTGATGGTAACTTAGTGACAGCACCAGCTTGGCCTGCTCACCCACATTGGCTAGCAGAATTCCTCACAGTACTTGGAACTAAGATTGAACACCCAGAATTGACTACAGTTGTTTGAGGCAAAATACTATAAATCTTTTGGTTCACTTCATAATAGTTTCTTCCCCTACTCCCTACTCCAAAAGAGCTTTGGCAAAAACAACTGACAACAGACGACTAAAAATTATATATTTTTGAAATGGAACTAAATGCAGTAAAAAATACTATTTTTTAATAAATTGCAGTGGGTTTAATTTGCAGCTACGATGTCAAAAGTACAGCATCGAGACAATCTGATTGAGCCGCCGAACAAGCCAGTTTTAGGGCAAACTCTCAGCAGATGGAATACTTCTTTACATGAGGTGAAACAATTTGAAATTTTGCACCAATAATTTTAAATTTCTTAGCAGTAAGTGAAGCTATAGTGGATTTAGCAATGCTGCTGCTAATGTGGCTAAGGTTAGTCCTGCTGCCAAATTATGTGAAGAATTAGTTTAGAAACGCACTTCTTATCGATGACAGGCAAAAACGCAAGACATAATGCATTTCTGCGGCTAGTGTCTGGTAATGGGGCAGCTTTGGGAGCAGAATCTCGCTACTCGCTGCCCCCCAGTAAAGAGATGGTAATTGGACGCGACCCCAGCTGCCAAGTTGTCTTGGATGCCATGATGTACCGAATGGTATCTCGTCGTCATGCAGTGGTTCGTCCCCTCTCTCTATCCCCAGATAGCAAATTTAGCTGGGTGCTTTGTGACTTGAATAGTGCTAATGGCACTTATTTGAATGGACAACGCTTATATGAATGTCAGGAATTGCACCCAGGCGATCGCATTTCTCTAGGTGCTGATGGGCCGCAATACATTTTTGAACACGAGTATACCTCACTTACTCCGGCGACGACAGTCAACCAAATTACACCATTGCCTTCAGCGACGAACTACCACAACCACACGCAATTAAAGCAGCCAGATTCTGTTAGCTTCACCCAGCTTTTTCCGATTATTTCCACTGGTAAAGATTTAACTAGTAAAGCTTACCTTGTACCCGGAATACTGACCGTAATTTTTGTGGTGCTGATGTTCGCTACAGTCGGTCGCCCCCAAGCTAATCAAGTGATCGTCGCAAGTTACATCGCTTTCGCTGCCTACTATTTTGTTTACCAACTTTGCGGAAAACAGAAGCCTTGGTGGGTGCTAATGGCTACGTCATTGGGTACAATCCTGATTTTGCTCAGTCCCCTGTTGGATCTATTTATTTTCGTATTTCGCGGCATTCTGCCTGGAAGCTTGCCCACACCCCAAGAATCTATCACCTTCACAGAGTTACTGGTGCGGATGTTTTTTGGCGCTGGGTTGATGGAGGAATTACTCAAGGCATTACCTGTACTAGGGGCTTTTGCCATCGGTAGAATGTTGTCTTCACCTTGGCGAGAACGCATCGGCATCTGGGAACCTCTAGATGGTATTCTCCTGGGTACGGCTTCTGCCGTTGGTTTCACTCTCTTGGAAACCCTCGGTCAGTATGTGCCTGATATCACTCAAAATGTCACGCAACAGGTGGGTATAGGGGCCGCTGGTCAACTGGCAGGTTTACAACTGCTAATTCCGCGAATTTTAGGCTCTGTAGCCGGACATATGGCTTATAGTGGCTACTTGGGTTATTTTATCGGGTTGGCTGTCCTCAAACCTAGTAGAAGTTGGCAAATTCTGTCTATTGGTTATTTGAGTGCCTCTGCGCTCCACGCTCTCTGGAATGCTACAGGGTCAATTAATGCCTTACTGTTGGTAGTTGTTGGAGTGTTATCTTACGCCTTTTTGATGGCGGCAATTCTCAAGGCACGGGCGCTGTCACCAACGCGATCGCAAAATTTTGCTACCCGATTTCTTGGCCCAAAATAGGGGGAGCAGGGGAGCAGCACTTCGGCTACGCTCAGTGACCGGGGAGCAGGGGAGCAGGGGAGCAGGGGGGAGAACAAGCAATGCTTGAGTATTTACCTCTTGGGATAGATGGCCTCATTTGAAAATCAGCGTACTGTTAATTTATTATGGGGTAAATATACTTACAATAATAAAAATCATTAGACTTTTTCTTGCAAAAGTGTTGATTTTCGACTCTACATCTTTGCGTAAGCAAAACCAACATCTTTGCAAAAGGCACCTCTGAATCGAGTGAACGCAAAGCGCGGGTAAGACGAACACAACGTGTAATGAAAACTTTTCTTATTCCCTACTCCCTACTCCCTACTCCCTACTCCCCATTCCCCATTCATAGTTCTGGCTGAGACTTGTTAAGTTCAGTAAAGGCGTAAGAAGCGATCGCTAAACTAACCTTTGCTTTCTCTACTTCTGATAAAGCTGTCCACTCGCTATTTTGAAGATTACTGAGTGCAGATGCCGCATTTTGCGATTCGCTGCTTCGCATAGCGTAAGCAAAAGGACGAGCCAAAACGATCAGATCCTCTGTTCCCCAAGCTGGTAGTACTGTCTGAACGCACTCAACTAGTTGCTCGCTGATTAATTGGCGAGCAGCAAATATCTCAGCAGCTTTGGTGGCAATGGTGTTGAGCAATATTTGGGGGACACAGGCAGAAAAATTTGTACGTAATGTTTCTTGAAGGTTAAGCACTACTGCCTGTTGTAGGTTATCATTATGGTCAGGTGTCGGAGTAATACTAGACCAAAGTGTATCTAGATGTCCGTAAAAATCTTGCGATCGCCTCATTAGTTCTTCATCAAGCAAATCTTCCATTTCGAACTGTTGTTCTAGTTCCTGAAAATAAGCTTCTGATTCTTCATCACTTGGATTCCAGGGATAGTTAGCATCCTCTGGTTCTAGTAACGCTTCTAATAACTCTAAATCTACTTGAGATGGCAAAGATGAGGAAGTGTCTGAGCCATTAATTTTGTGAGCCATATTTTCTTCCCTCATGATTATTTGGTGGTATTGACAGCTACAAGTTCTAAGAGCAGATTTCCGCAAAAAATGTTGATTTTTTCTCTAAAAAAACAGATTTGAAAAGCTAATGCTAAAGGCTCAAATTCATTTATGCAATAGCTTTGCTAGGAGTCTTCAATCACAAACTCCCAGGTTTCACCTCTCGCACTTCCAAACTTTAACTGCATCCCCGATTTCAAAGGGACTTCCTCTCGGAGGATTTGTTGCCAGCCATTAGGGCCTAAAAACCAGGTTGTCCCATAGGTGGAAAAATCTTGCAAGTAATAAGTTCGCATCAGTGTAGCATCTGTAAGAGTGTTGCGGCAGAAGATTTCGGCGTGGCGTTTCGATACAGATGGTTCGGGGATGACAATATCATTATCTTTCGTGCGGCCGATGCGGGTAACTCCATAACGCAGTAGCCAGGTTTTGCCTTTTGGAGTCAGCGATCGTAAACTTGCAGTTGGAAGCGAGGAACCGACCTCAGGAATGGCTGTATCTGGAAGTTCGGTAATACCTTCATCCAGATTCTTAATAAGTTCGCCATTAAAATCTGGATGCAGGTAGAGAACAGGCAAAGTCCAAGCAGGTTGATTAAATTTATACAGTGTTAGCAACTCTTGCCTAGCCTGTGCTACGGCTTCATCAATTGGCTTGTGCGATCGCAAAGCTTCGGTAAAGGCTTGAATAAAACTGTGGCTTTCGTGGTCAGCGATTTCATCGCGCATCCCCAAAACCGCAGGTACACCATGACGAATCAGTACTTCTGCTAAACTGCTGGCAGGGATAGCTTGATGATTGATAGCAGCTGGTTGTGCGCCCCAACAGGCGTTGAAAACTGCTAGTTTCACACCTGTACGGGTCAATACTTGCGCCAATTCTATGCCATTGAGGGGCATATCTGGTTGCAAAAACAGTAACCCTCCGTCTGGGTCTGGCAAACCATGTCCAGCGTAAAAGAAAACATTGTATTCTTTGGTTTCTAATTCATCAATCAACTGTTGTGGAGTTGGTTGGATGAGTTGATTCACTACACAAGGTGCATATCTTTGGGAATTGCCAGGCGTATCTACAAGAGCTTGCTGTAAGATAGCGGCTTCTTGCTCTAGTTGCAGCTTGTCATCATGACCTAAAACCAGCAGGATACTTAAAGCCTGGTCAGTTCGCAAATACGGTAAAGCGTCAACTTCAGTGGTGGTGCGACTAAATAGCAAATCTTGCGAAAGAGACATCGCCGATTGACCAGGCTCACGCTGCATAATTTCCCAAGGGAAAGCGATCAGATCCGGGTCGCGAATTTCTAGTCGAAAGCGCAAACGTGTATGCTGACCCATAGCAATACCGCGACTGCGTTCTAGACTACCAAGAATTTGCCCGTCGAATACCCAGCGCCATAAATTCATTCCCAAGTATTGCATCAGACGACTGCTGTAAGGGCCAGTGGTCTGACCTGAAGGGGGTGAAATCCAATCTATGGGGAATGGGTTGCTCTTTTGAGATGTTGAGTTTGCGGAAATATCTAGGCGACCATGACCAGCAAACATCTGCTGCCATTCTTGCCAGACTTGGGTGAGTTCAACAGGCCATACACAGTCGCGTAAAACGTAGCCACTGGGATACGGAGCCTTGACCACCCAAATGGCGAAGTTGTCAGTGCCAGTGTTTAGGAGACGGGCGATCGCCAAATTCAGGGATGGCATGGATTCATTAAACTAAAATCTAAAACAAATAATTTCAAGAGAAGAAGAATTCAGAAGTCAGGAGTCAGAATTCAGAGTAAATGAGTGAGAGATTTAAACCCGACATTAATTGTTTTGCACCAAATTAGAGACATGGTAGGGGTTTTGAACTTGGTTATTCATCCACCCAGTAGTACATAATTCATTCTGAATTCTGACTCCTGACTCCTGACTCCCGACTCCTGACTCCTAAATTCTGTTTTGATAACAATTCTCCAAGATCAAAATTTTCTATTTTTTTGAGCTTGTAAGTTTTTTACTCTGATTGTTACCTGTTATTATTTCAGGTTTTTACCAGTTTATCGAGTATTTGATTAAGTTGGACTGGTGTCAGATGGTTCGGTAACTGGAGGTTGCGTGACAGTTCTACATGGATTTGGTGCGTCTGATTGTAAAACAACGCCAAAACGGTTGACTTGGGAGGAGTTTAGCAATACTGTTGCTGGCAAAGGTTTTGAATTTGGGGGAACTGAGGTAGTTACATCTGGGTTATTAGGATTAGCTGGAGTTTGGGTACTTTTATTGGCACAGACTCGCATAGACACCAAAAAGCTGCCAGAAGCAGGATTTGGATTTGATTTTTTCTCAATAACTTCTAAAAAAGTCCCACGGGGGAGTGATTGGTTGTTTCCCAAGGAGATGTCATTATTGGTTTTAATTACCCAACCAGTAGAAAGATTAGCTAGCGATCGCGGTGTAGGTGTCGCTTCGATGCCAGGATTTTGAGTTTGTAATGGATTGGAAAAAATTGGAGATGCCCCTGATGGCGATCGCAGTTGCTTGACGAACAATCCTAAAAAACCTGCTGCTACCACAAATAATAATGGAACTATCCACTGTAAGGGGAATTGACGACTTCTAGCAGGCTCGGTGTCTGGAATCACCTGAGTCTTGTGGTTTGGGCTGCCTAAAACTGTCGCATCTGTCGCCCTGGATGCTAAATCAACAGTTTTGGCAGAATAACTCTGGGGAATCACTGCTTGGATGGTGATTTCTGGTTCCCAATATTGGACTTGATAGTGAACTAAAGCAACGGTGACATTATCGTGTCCATTTTTAGTATTAGCAATTTCGACTAATCTATCGGCAACAGTTGCTATATTTGCTTCCCCAGCTAAAATCGGCAAGATTTCTGTTTCCCAGTACTCCTCTACCCGATCGAAGTCACTCAAACCATCGGACGTGAGCAGAAAAACGGCATCTTCATCGAGCATAAACCGTCCCGATGTGGGATGCAATGAAGTGCTAGAACCCATCCCCAAAGCTTGAACCAGAGATCCAGCGGCACTCTGTTGTACTGCCTCGCGGTAAATGGCATAACCTAGCCGCACTTCGCGGGAGGCGACATCATCATCGAGAGTAACTTGATAACAGCCGTGGCGTGTAATCCAGTAAGCACGACTATCGCCAACGTGGGTAATATACATTTCATGAGCAACAGGCAATGCCATGACTAAAGTCGTGCCCATGCGTTGACGCCCTTGGCGATTTTCACTGTCATTGCGTTGACTGATTTTGTCATTGGCCATTGCCACTGCCTTGTCTAGGTCATTCAGCAGCATTGCAGGGTCTATGTGGTCGTAGGGAACCTTTGTTAGTTGTTGTACCTGCTGCTGAATTGTTTCAATGGCTAAATTTGAGGCGACATTGCCGCCCTCGTGTCCGCCGATGCCATCACAGACAATTGCTAAGGCTGTTGGCTGGGGTGGTTTGCTTACTGGAGTTCCACTGGGAGGACTACAGGCATCTTCGTTACGTTGACGACTTGGCCCGGTGTCGGTTTTGGTGATAATTTGGATTGTGGGTGTTTGCGATCGCCCTAACCCAGCCAGTCCCCGATCTAAAACTCCGATTAATTGATCGGTGGAATTAATCTCTCCCTGAATTAAAGCCAGGCTAACGCGATCGACAAATTCCGCGATCGCTGGTTTGGCAGTGCTGACCAACTGCTGCCAAAATTCACCTAATTGCGGCAATTCTGGTGATGTGGCGCTGTCAAAACGCAATTCCAACAACCGGACTAACGATCCTTCTACCCGTAATACATCAGAGTCAAGTAAGCTAGAGGCGACACCTTCACTCACCAGAGGTTGCCACAGATGAGCTATTTGCCATAACCAATTCAGTTGACGCATTGATGTTGCATCACGCCAAGCGGTGGTTAACTCGCTGCCCAAATTAACTTGTTGGATAGTGTCATCTACTAATAGTGGCGGTTTTTCTAAGAGTAATATTTCTTGGTGGGAAGACCCGTCAGCAACAAAAAGCACTCCATATACCTGCGGTACGTGTAAACGGTAGGGAATCAGTCTCAGGTAGGCTTTTAGAGGCTGCAAATTATCTAACTCAGGCGTTAGCGCTAATAAACCAGGCTTCGTATCTAAAAGAAGAAATTTATCAAGGATTAAATAGCGATCGGCTAATATTTCTCCTGGGCTACCCACACTTGGGCTATCTACCACAGCCCAGAGATAATTTTTGGGTAGAGGCGTGGAACATCGCTGGCAAAACTTGTGAGTCAGGGGGTTGGCAGCCTGACAATTTTCGTTTGGACAGTAGAGCGTTGCCGCGTCATTTTCCATAGTTTTCGCACCGATCAGCGATTGGCAATTTCTTTAATAGCATTAGTAGGGACAATCTAGACCGCTCATCTTTCTTAAACTTGACATACCCAGACTTTAGATGATGATTTTAGCTGGCGGATATCAGCAGGTGCTAATACAAAACTTATCCAAAAAATACGCTCCTAAGTCAACCCTACAGCCTAATCATAGCTTCTATTGCCCTGTGACTCTCCATCGCCAAAGCAACTAACTCCAACCCTGTCACCACAGCATAACCCAAGCATAACTGCACGATTTGCTTTTGGTAAATTACCCCATCATCAACAGGCAGATAATGTTGGTATTTATTTAGTTTATAAGTAGGATAGCAAGAATTAACTTTAATTTAAGAATTAAGAATAGCAAATATTAATTTTGGCAAAAGTACCTGAGAAATGCAGTGACTCTAAAAATTTCTTTTGGATTACTGTTAGTGGCAGGGCGGGGTAGCCAGTGCTGAGTTAAGAAGTACAGATAATCGTAGGGGCACAACATGTTGTGCCCCTACCCGTGTACTTCATTTACCTGAAATACGCTGGATGAATTTTTCCACTTTCAGCCGAGACACTTTTAACTCAGTACTCTTTGTACAGAAGGGTTCAGGCAGCCCGCTACCAACTCATTGGCTTATTGCTTGTCGTCAATGGCAACTTGAGGGACTCCCATGCTGTAATTAGTAACACGGCCAGAAAGATTGTAGCTGACTTCGCCGAGTTGCAGAAGCGATCGCAGATAATGCTCTAAGTCTGACCCTACACGGCGCAAGTTATAGTCTGTGAGGTCTGCGCCACTAGATGCTTCTACTAGTTCATCAAATTTTCGATAAATTTTTTGTAGTGCATCTTCATTCCAATTAAATTCGTTATCTGGGTCAACATCTAAGGTTAAGACTTGTTGACTAGGAACTAGATCGCCATCCCGGTCAATTTCACCTGCAAAAATGCGGATGTGCCGGGTTGTGGACTTGAGCAGCATCGGGTTATCCATAAAAAGGTGTAAGATTTGCGTGGATTACACTGAAATTATTGTAGACGTTATATTCGAGCTTGAATGCTCTCAATTTCAAAGCTTTGAATGCTGTTTTCAAAGGGTACATTGAATGGTCATAAGTAAAAATATCATCTTTAACGATGAGTTTGCTACTACTGTTATGAGTTGAAGATATATTTAACTGCTAGTACTGACAGTAGTCGAATTATTTTTCTGTAAAAATTAATTGGTAAAGTATTTTCATTTAGTCTATAAATCTGACTTACTGCTAAGATTTTCGGACTCCATCAATCCCAAATGGCGGTAAAACAAGGTACTCAGCAGGAATGATTCGATCTGTGTACTTTTTTTATGGAGAACAAAAGTTTTGACATTAATAATTATGCCGAGCAATTTCTCCGGAATTTTCTATTGCAAAAAACGTACATCAAGTAATTTCACTGAATAGCGCTACATCGACCGCTGGCTTTAATAAACTCCAAAAAATTCAGCGGTTTTACTTACGTATAAACACTAAAATTTGAGTAACAAGTCAAACTGTTATTGACGTTCACATAAAGTTGATGTAAAAACCTTTAAAAAGGTTGAACAACTTCTTACAGAAACTTTATTGTGTAGAATCTTAAAAACTGAATAATAGTTATGGCTTACCATAAGCTACATCTGGCACAGAAACCTTAAAATCTAGACACTGAAAATCTAGCTTGAAAATACACCACAGGAGAGTGAAATGGAATACAAAGGTGATTGATGAAGAAAAATTCTTAATTCAAGCACTTTGGATTCAAAAGAGATATAAAGAATTTTGCTGGACATCTACCTCCTTACCCTCATGACAACCAAGTAAAGGAATCTCAATAGCTATGAACTCCAAAGCATTACCACGCCAGATAAATAATCTCGAAGTAGGTGTTTATGAGTGTGAAATACATCTCAAATTCCGGTTGATTGAGGAAAAGAGTCTATTGAGCGATCGCGAGCAACTCTTACAGGTGCTACTTGATGCTTTAACCGAAGGTTCTGATGACTTTCTAGAAACGCTACAAGCGTCCGTTAAAGCCCAGGAAGTATCTGAGTTTAAAGCCTCGCCTCAAATGCGGCGTCAGCTAATGCGCTTGCGTAATGTCGCGGAAAATTCTCCAACCTAAAGGTGTAATTTAAGTAGTGAAAAACGTGAATTGGGCATCAAATCAAATGTTGATCCCATACCCCCGTTGCCATAAAAACTAAGCAGTCAGTAGATTTCATAAAATATTTTGATTTCTACCTTGTGAAAGTCTTATTTAGCAGCAGAAAGTCCCAGGAACAGTTTCCGCTATTAAAAACTTTGTAGCAAAGAATACTGGTAGAATCTGAAAGCAAATTCAGCCGGGTGCATTTTACCGAGTTTTTATCAAAACATTGCAGAATAATAAAACCCTGTGTCTTTACAGATGGGGAATTGGACAACAGGCGCAAATCAAATGAAAATCTAAAAGAGCAAAGTGAAAATAAATAACCTTTCTTTTAGCTTTTTGCTTAAGCTAAGTGCCTGATTTGCTGAAATACTTATGTTTTATCTCTTACTGGTAATAGGTCATGGTTTAGCAGCTAGTTAGCTATTATCAATTACCCAGAGGCAAGGGAGACAAGGGGACAAGGGGACAAGTCTCTCTCTTCTTCCTTGTCCACCTTGTTTACCTTGTCTCTTCTCTATACCAACTCTTGGAGAGGCTGTGTTAACGGCTTCTCTACGAGACGCTACGACGCGAACGCGGTTCGTGAGCTTAGTCAAAGGGCAGTACAAGTAAAAATTCCCAATCTTTATTTAGCAAGACCGTGTTCCAGAGCAAAACGAACTAACTCTGTACGGCTATTGGTACCGGTTTTACTAAATAAACGGCTGACGTATTTTTCTACATTGCGGACGCTGGTTTCTAAGCGACGGGCGATTTCTTTGTTCATCAACCCTTCTGCGACCAAATTTAAAACACTTTGTTCTCTGGGGGTCAAATCAATTTTAAAAGGGGCTGGCGATTGGGAAATAGCATTTCTTTGAGTTAACAATGCTTTAATTTGGGAAATCTGATTGGCTAGTTCAGCAAGATCGGGGGTTTCAGCGTCATCTCCCGTACTCGCAGCCTTAGCGGCGCGACGGGCTAGCAAATTTTCGACTATAGCCACTAACTCGTCTGGATCGAAGGGTTTGGGTAGATAGGCATCAACACCAGCGTGATAGCCTTGAATGCGATCGCCTGTCATACCTTTAGCAGTTAAAAATACTACTGGGAGTGCTTGGAAACGGGGATCTTCCCGTAGTTGCTTCAGGAACTGATAGCCATCCACTTGAGGCATCATCACATCAGAAATCACTAAATCAGGTGTATTCAGCTGCATCCATTCCCAACCTTCAAGGGCGTTACTGGCGACTTGAACGCTGAAACCGCTCTCTTGCAAATAGTCTTTCACGGCTTCCCGTATCCCTGGTTCATCATCCACCAGTAACAATTGTGCTGACATTTAAAATTCCCTTGAGTTTTCCTTTTTCCAATTTAGCGAAAGTTGGTAGGCATTGAGCAACTTGAATTCACCTCTACCGCCTCAAAAGCTTTTAAAGTTCACATCTGTGCCCGATCGTGCCTTCATCGGGACGGGGTGGCCGCAAAGTTTTTCAACATTCCCCTATAGTAAGATCCCAACAGTTGATGGTTTCATGTTGGCTACTGCTAAGAAAAGTTGGCTCGTCTTGAATCAAACTAAGCGACCATATAGTCAGGCAGTCTCCAGTAGCTATGATTCATGATTGCTATGAGAATGAAAAGAGCGTTCTTATCAATTACGAATTTCTTAATAACCCTTACCATTGAGGATTTTCCATAATTAATGCTTCTGCTGCCGAGCTATTTAACGGAACTGAGAAAAAATGTCCTTGGCCATATTGACAGTTTAACTTTCTTAGAACTAATAGTTGCTCTTTTGTCTCTACCCCTTCGGCAAGCACATCCACACCTAGCTTGTGTGCCAAAGTGACAATTATCTCAATAATTTCTAAATTCTTACTATTAGTGCCCATCAAGCTGATGAAAGAACGGTCGATTTTCAACACACTAATCGGAAAGTTATAAAGACCACCTAATGAAGAGTAGCCTGTACCAAAGTCATCAATTGATAACTCAATGCCCATCTCTCGAAGTTGTAAAATTGCGGTAGTTACCTTATCGCCATTTTCCACAATTGCCTTTTCAGTAATCTCTAGGATTAGAGTGCCAGCATCAAGGCCAGTTGAGTGCAAAATTTGTCCAATCTGCTCTATCAAATCCGGCTGAGAAAATTGCTTGACGGAGAGATTAACACTAATTTTCTCTAGTAATTTAGAACGATGACATACCCGCCAAACTTGCATCTGGCGGCAGGCTTCATGCAAAGCCCATTTGCCAATGGAGAAAATTAGTCCAGTTTCCTCTGCTAGGGAAATAAAATCTGCTGGATTAAGTAGACCACGCTCTGGGTGCTGCCAGCGCAATAGAGCCTCAAAACCTAAAATAGAGCCACTAGCGAGCGAAACAATCGGTTGATAATAAACCCGAAATTCTTCGCGTTCAATTGCTCGCCGCAAATCAGTCTCTAACTGCAATCTCGCTAGAGCATCAGCATACATATCTGAGTTGAATAGCTCATAACGCGCTCTGCCTATCATCTTGGCTCGATACATTGCTGTATCTGCATCCCTCAACAGTTCTTCTGGGTGTTGATAGTCTACTGTCGAACTCAACGCGATGCCAATACTTGCCGTGATGAAGACTTCTTGTCCGTCAAGTTCAAAGGGTAATGCTAGTTCCTTCTGAATCCGTTCAGCGACTTTGATGGCATCTGACATATCCTGGATTCCCTCAAGCAGGATTGTAAATTCGTCTCCCCCAAGCCGCGCTGCTGTATCTATGGAGCGTACACATACTTGTAGTCTACTTGCTATCGCAAGTAGCAATTGGTCTCCATTTAGGTGTCCAAGACTGTCATTGATCACCTTAAACCGATCTAGGTCGATAAATAGCACAGCATATAGATAATCTGAATGCCGTTTTGAATAATTTATCGCATGTTTTAGGCGGTTCATAAATGCAACGCGGTTTGCCAGACCCGTCAGTGTATCGTGAAAAGCAAGGTGCAGTAGTTGTGACTCGACTCTTTTACGTTCTGTAATTTCATTTAGCAATTTCTGATTTGCTTTTACCAGTTCCGCTGTTCGTTCCGCCACCCGTATTTCTAACTCACTGTAAGCTCGGTACAACATTTCTTCAGCTTGTTTGCGTTCACTAATGTTGCACAACAGCCAACGCCAGCCAAGGTGCTTCTTCTCAAGATCGTATACTACATCGTATACTACAGACGCTTTCACATTAGCAGGGAAAGGCTTTCCTCTTTGTGGCTGTAAGTGAATTTCCCAGTTCACTATCTCTTGCAAATTGTTTATTTGATAGTTAAAGGACTGGCGGTCTTGTTGAGCAATAAAAAGAATTAATGGTTTACCTACTAAATATTTTTGTTGGACACCGAGCAAAGTTGCTGCTACATGGTTAGCCTCTTGGATTATTCCGTGGGTATCACTTACCAAGTAACCATCTGGAGCAAACTCGAACAAGTCTTGGTAACGTTGGCGCTCTTTCTCTACTGCCGCTCGTGTTACCTTTAACTCCTCGGAAGCTGTCAATAGTTCTTCCATTGCGGTGTTAAGTTCCTCGAAAGCCTCTGTTATCATCTCCTGTTGTGAGTTCAGCTTAGTTCCATAGTATTTTAATAGTTCCTGTATCTGTAACCACAATTTATCTATGTGTCGATCAAATCCATCCACTTTCATGTTGCTCAACTCACAAAACTATAAAGCGTAAGTGTGAATGCAGAAAGCAGTGGAAGCAAACCTCATGCTTTCTTCAAGACTTCAGACGCTATTGAGCAGGCAAGGAGAGAAGGTTACTTGAAAGAGCGGACACTTTATAAATATTAAAGAAGTTGGTTTTTTGATTTACTAATTTATCTTTCAATAATCACGAAGCAATCAAATTTGTGTAGCCTCAATCAACTTTTAGCCATATTTATTGCCAAACAAAGTCCTGAGTGGCAACAAGCCCTACCTACTGAAATTTTTATTTTATTAAATACAAGGTACTAAAGTCCAAAGATCAATAACAGCATATTTGCTTTACCTACTTTTGCAAATACTTCTTAAGATACATTCGCTTTTGTGAGCTAAGGAAAGAATAAGGTTCTCAATCAATGCTTCTAGACTGACAAGAACGTTTTTGCTCAGGTGTGACTAAATTCAGGTATGAAAATGATTTTGCGTAATTTCAAAACCTTTCTAGAGACTAGCAATTGCAACGTCTCTATACCAAGATTTACACATCTAAATCAGCAACGCCCTTTTTTTTAGTTACAGTCGAGCAATTATCTTGGCATTCTCTGGTAGCTTGGTGTCTCTTTGTCCAGCAGTACGCGCCCTAGCTGTGAATAAACCAATGGGGGTATTTAATAAATCTACAAGAGTGGCTTGACTAACAATGCCTGGGGCGGGCTTCGCCAATGCCTTTTTAACATCTCTTGGTATTTCCTTCAATAACCAACGTGCCAAGCGATAGCCGTATTCTCTGGGTGTCATCTCTCGCATTAAATCTACACCGTGCAGTTCGTGCAAATAGCGATTTGAACATCCATAACGCCGCCATTGACTTTGCAGCTCTTGAAGTGTAGCGCGGTGGCGGTGCTGAACGATCGCATTTGGGGCAAATTCCAAACGCCCGATGTTTTCCCCCAAAATCCGCCAACAAATATCAGCATCACCACCAGTGGTTAGATAGGGGCGAAATAAACCCACTTTTTCAAAAGCAATGCGTCGAATCGCCAAATTAGCTGTTTGACCATAGGGACGAAAGGAATGGTTAAGGGTATGCTTTTGCGATAAAGTTTCTTGACGGTCTGCGTGTTGTTCTAGCAAAGTTGTGCCTGGTAGTGCCAAAATTTCACCAGCAACAATTACTACTTCTGCGTTGACAAAAGGCTGAATTAGTGTGTCTAACCATTGTGGTTGTGGGCGACAATCTGCATCGGTAAAAACCATAATTTCACCCGTAGCGGCGCGAATCCCGGTATTACGAGCAGCGTAAGAGCTTTGAATTTGGGTTTCGCTTAAGGGGCGAATTGTAATTGGGCAATTTTCGGCAGACGTTTTCAGGATGGTGAGAGTGCGATCGCTACTGTTGTTGTCCACCAACAAGTATTCTACCCGGTCTTTTGGGTAAGTTTGAGACAACAGACAATTGATTAACTCTGATAAATCTGCCTCACCGTTATAAATAGGAACAACCACCGACACCATTGGTAAAAAGCTGGTGGCGGTGGTTGCATCAACTGGCTGATGATTCATAAATTTGAGATTTTGGAGATGGGATTAGTAGCTAGTATTCCCAAACCAAAATCTTGGAACGGCATATCAAGCAGTTTTCATAACTCCAAAAATCTGGATTTGGGAATACTACTATATAAACACCTGGAAACAAATCATTCGCGTCAATTTAAAATTTCAGGTTATCGGCGCGGCTCATGGGTCGAGTGGGCTGATTTGCTGGCGGCTGGGCAAAGTTGTTATTTGATAGAATTGCGATCGCACGCGCATATTGCGGATCGCTCTTCGTTCCGATTAAATCGGGATTAGAAGCTAACTGCCGCTCTTGTGCCTCTGTCAAGTCTAGCTTGATATCTGGGGCAATCCCTTTATGGTTAATATCCGTTCCCGCCGGAGTGTAGTAATGGGCAATAGTGACAGCCAAGCCGGAACCATCTGCGAGTTCATGAACTGATTGAACTAAAGCTTTGCCAAAGGTTTGACCACCTACGACTACTGCCCGCTTATTATCCTTGAGCGCCCCTGTGAGGATTTCGCTAGCACTCGCTGAATTACCATCAACTAAGACCGCTAAAGGACGATTTGTTAAAGCAGTGCGATTGGCTTTAGTTTCCTCAGTGCCGCCCACACGGTCTATTGTCTTGACAATTCCGCCGTCATTATACCACATCCGAGCAATTTCAATGCTTGCCTGCAACAAACCGCCAGGATTTCCCCGCAAATCCAAGACATAAGAATCAACTTTCTTGGTGTTCAAATCGCGGATGGCTCGTTGCATTTGGTCTGCGGCGTGGGCGCTAAATTCCCGCAAACGGATATAGCCAACGCGGCGATTCCCTTCTTGTCTGAGGGTATAGCGTACCGTTGGGACTTCAATACTTGCCCTTGTCAGCTTCAATTCAAAGGCATTTTGACCCGTGCGTCCCAATCGCAGCTTAATGGGAGTACCCGCTTTACCACGGATGAGCTTAGAAGCATCATCCACTTTCATTTTGAGAGTGGATTTGCCGTCAATTGCCAAGATTTGATCGCCTGCTTTGATTCCAGCTTTCAGCGCCGGAGAGTTTTCTATGGCTTCGACAACGGTGAGTTGCTGAGTTTTTTCGTTCACTTCCATCCGAATGCCGATACCAGAGACTTCCCCTGATGTTTGGCTAGTCAGAGCTTCAAACTGTTGGGGGTCCATGAACCGAGTGTAAGGATCTCCCAACTTTTGTAAAGCTTCACGGATGGCAGTGTATGCTTCTTCCTTAGAAGAGTAGTCTTTGCTCAACAGGCTTTGCCTGGTTGCTTGCCAATCTTGTTGATTAAATTTACCATCAACATATTCATGATTTACCAGTTGCCAAACTTGGTCAACTATCACTTTTGGGCTGTCTTGTAGGGCTAGAGCAGCACGGACACCACGAGTCCAAGCGGGGCCGAACACAGACATGGTAGCAGTTGTGGCGATCGCTCCACCAATCAAGGCTACTTGGAGCGGTGAGTAACTTTTCGCAGATTGGTTCATGTATACTTAGCTGGAATAATTGTGTTGTTGACAGTTTAGCAATCAGGCTTTCCAGAAATTTTTAAGTTTTTATACCCCAGAATCAACTATGCTCCTTCATCATTTTTATCTTTAAATGATGCCCAAAATGCCGCATTAGTTATTAACAATCATTTCTCAGTTTGTTAGTCTACTCCGGAAGGCTATACTGAGCGTGTGACACTTTTATTAGCGTCATCTTTGCATTCTAGATTACTTTTATAAGATAGCACTTTGCTCACTGAATTGCAGTACTGTTATACAGCAATAAAATCAGTTTTTCTTACTTAAGTCATGAAACGCAAATTTACCATCAAATCATTAATTTCTATTAAAAAAAAATCTACTAATCTGTGGCAATTGTTACAAAAACTCAGTGGTGGATTGTACGTTGTCCTGGGTGTTTGGCTGATTTTTACTACTATAACCTTAGTTTTTGCTTCTTCGCAGCCAGGAGATGCGTTCTTTGTGCTTGGTGGCAGTATTCGTCGAGAAACTTATGTTGCCCAACTAGCAAAACAATACCCACAAACCCCAATTTTAATTTCTCATGGTTCCCCAGATCCGTGTATACGGTTAATTTTTCAGGCGGAATTAGCAGAGGTACAAAACGTTTGGTTAGAAAACTGCGCGAATTCTACCTTTGAAAATTTTTATTATAGTATTCCAATTCTGCGCCGTTGGGGAGTGCATAAAGTCATGTTGATTACTTCGCCCAGTCATTTACCCAGAGCTAAATGGATGGCACAGATTCTTTTGGGCGCTCATGGTATTTGGGTAGAGCCAAAAATTGTTCAAGAATTGGGTATTCCTGGTAATCAGGAATCTTGGACTAAAACTGGATTAGATGTAACACGCAGCTTATTTTGGGCAATTTTAAGTCAAATTATTCAACCGCAATGCTCAAATGTGACAAAACTTACTGATGTAGATATGCAAGCTTGGGAGCATCGAGGTTTTCATTGCGAACACCAAGGGGGGTTGAGCAGATAAGGGAGATGGGAATTTACCAGAGGAGTATGATGCTACTCCATTTTTTGCTAGCATGATAACCGTGTTATCATGCTAATTATGATAAGATCATTTAAGGATCGAGGAACCGAAAATATTTTTGATGGCAATGACTCAAAGGAAGCTCGAAAGCAATGTCCTATATATTGTTGGGACATTGCACGTAGAAAATTAGATCAACTTAATGCAGCGTTATCTCTAGATGATATTAAAGTTCCACCGGGTAACAAGTTAGAAGTATTAAAAGGTGAACGTAAAGGTCAGCATAGCATTCGGATTAATGACCAATATGGAATTTGCTTTATATGGACACTCGAAGGTGCATCAGAAGTTGAAATAGTTGATTACCATTAGGAGATAACAACAAATGAGAGTTCCAAAGTATAGACACCCATCACATCCAGGTGAAATATTACTTAAAGATTTTCTAGATCCAATGGGAATAACCCAAAGAGAACTTGCAGATGCACTTCACGTTCCTTATCAACGAATAAATGAGCTTGTAAATCAAAAGCGAGGTATGACACCTAGTACGGCAATAAGGTTATCAAAATTTTTCGGAAATAGCTCAGAGTTTTGGTTAAACCTCCAACAAAATTGGGAACTTTACCACGTTCTCAAGGAAGAAGAAGAGGAACTAAAAAGTATTTTGCAATTTAGAAGCACGAAGTAGCGCTTAAAAATAAAGCAAGTTCGTAGTAAGCACTTTATCCCTTATTTTCTAAGCACTAAAGTGATTACTACAAACCCTATACTTTAAAAAAGTTGTCATATTTACTTTATAAAAAACAAGTATAAAAATATGGGAGAGAAATTTGTCAACTATCAAATTTGTTCTAGTTCAATAGAGAATGTCGTAGACATTGTTAAAAACCTAACTAGAACAAAGGCTTATGTATCTCCTCCAAAAAATGGTTGGATTACGGTTTACGATCGGATGTCTGATTATGAATTTAAATATACTGAGATTAGTAACTTTTCTAAAAATTTATCTGCCAGTCTTTTAACTGTAGCATTCGCTTTTATAGTTTTTCCTGGCTTACATTTTATATATTTAGTATACGACACAGGAAAATTAGTAGATGAGTTTTATGACGATCCTGAAGCATCTGAATTTGGTTTTGATTATGTAAATGATGCTGTAAGAGAAAGATTTAAAGGTACTCCAGATAAATTATTAAAATACTGTCTACCAAGTACTACCTTACAATCAATGTCTCATATCTTAATATCTAATAAAAATAGAGATATTGAGTTTCTGGGACAAGAAGCTGCTTATGAACTAGCGCTATTACTGGGTATTGATGAATATAGAGCAATAAATGGATATAGTTATTTTGAAGATCGTAATCTTTATAATGAAAGAAATCCAGATATAGAAAATGCTAAAGATTTTTTACTAGTCAAAAATTTTTTCAATAACTAGTTATTAAGCTTCCTTATTCTTGTTAGAAGGCATTATGTAAAAATTTTGGTGCTTGTATATGACGCGATCGCCATAATATTCGTAACATTTATCGGCTTTAACTTTACAAGCACCGGACTAATTTTTTCATATAGGTATCGGGCGACTAGCTTCGTTGATTGGCAGGCATTCTGCAATTGCATCCAAGGGATAAATCAATGCAAAAGTTCCCAATTTTTCAGCATGAAAATAGCATCTCTATACAAAGACAAATCCACATGGTTAACTTCTATTCCCTCTCCGATTCCTTGTAGAAGGGTAATTGTCAATTTTCCTCCCAAATGTTCGCGGAACTCGGTAAGTCCCCTAAATATACAATGCGGATGGTCTAGTCGATCTAATTGCTCTGTCAATGCTGATACGTACAAAGTAAAGCCTAATTTTTTGAGCGTAGTTAGAACCCTTTGCCACTCTGATTGCAAGAGTTGCCCTGTTAAATATGAATAGGTTGTATCTAAAGCGATGCCGATCGCTACAGCTTCACCATGACGTAAGCTGTAATTAGTTAAATGCTCCAGTTTGTGAGCAGCCCAGTGTCCAAAATCTAAAGGACGCGATGAACCCATTTCAAAGGGATCGCCACCACCAGCAATATGCTCTAAGTGCAACTGAGAACAACGATAGATCAGTCTTTCCATTATGTCCATGTCTCGATTAGCCAATTTCTCGGCATTAGTCATAATGAAATCGAAGAAATCTGCATCTTTAATCAGCGCTACTTTTACCGCTTCTGCAATACCCGATCGCCAATCTCGATCGTCGAGGCTAGTAAGAAAATCAAAGTCATTCAAGACAGCATAAGGTGGCATGAATGTACCCAAAAAGTTTTTCTTACCGAAGGCGTTGATTCCGTTCTTGACTCCTACACCCGAATCATTTTGCCCTAATACTGTTGTTGGTACTCGTAGTAGCCGAATTCCTCGGTGAGCCGTTGTTGCTGCATATCCTGCCATGTCTAGGACGGCTCCACCTCCAATTGCTAAAACGTAAGAGTGACGGCACAATCCAGCTGCATTGATCTGCTGATGAATTTGCTCTATAAATCTAGAATCGTTCTTGACTGCCTCTCCACCTGGAACTACTATCGGTTCACCACTCAGTGTTATTACATCCTCATAACATTGGGCATAGGCTGATAATTTTTTTAACAGCCCATCTTGATATTGTAAAAAGCCTGCATCTACCACAGCTAGCACTTGTTTCGGGTTTATCTCCCCATCTGCGGCGATCGCTTGTGCAAGTAAAGGATTATCTAATTCAAACAGACCTCTAGTGAAGTGAACATCATAATTGAAGGTAACACGGACACATTGGTTAATTGGTTGTAGATTAAGAGCGCTTTTTTGTTGAATAGCCATTTGAATATTATTACTTTTTAAGTAACTGTAAATAGATACACTATTGCCACTAAAATAGACATGATAAATCCATCACGTAATTCAAGATTTAAATGAACTACTAGACAAATCTATTTACTAAATCAATCATACTTTTGAAGTATTTCACTTAATAGATAAAATTTAAAATAACATGAATTTACAATTTATATTAATGCTTATGCTTTATATCTGAGGTTAGTAATGGGGATCGTTATTACATAAAATTCTAATTTTTTTCCGTAAGATAATTTGAGAATTTATCTAATCAAAATGGTATCTTTACAGTATCTTCTTTAAAGTCAGGAGATTTTTATAGATTCAGTGAAGTTACGATCCCAGTAAGATATTATCTAACTGCTTCAAACCCAAAATATTAGGTTTAGTGCTATATTTTATACTTGGTTGTCACAAAGAAGTTGGGCAACTTATCCTGAATTTATCATGAGTAAAGTAAACAAATTACTGCATCACTGGCTGTTAAAGTCTGTTTCAGAGAAAGCTTTTACTTGGTTGGAACAGAAGCAGGCACAGATTGCTAGCGGCGCTGCTGAGAGTGTGTTTTTTACGGCTTTTAGTGCTGTGCCGCGTTATCTAGGTAAACAGGATTTGCAGCTAACATTCCAAGACTTGGAAGCAGCAGAGGATCTGATTCCCGGCTGGTATCCTGGTAATTGGAGTGTAGATCAAGCAGGTCGCACACTTTTGCTTTTAGCTTTGCCCCACGATGATGCTGAGGGCTATGTGCGATCGCTCGATCGAGTCTTCTCCACTGCCGATATGGGGGAGTTAGTTGTCCTTTATCAAAGTTTGCCACTGTTACCACATCCAGAGCTACATCGCCATCGTACTGCTGAGGGAATTCGCAGCAATATGAGTAATGTATTTCAAGCTATAGCACTGCGTAACCCTTATCCAGCAAATTACTTAGATAATGCTGCTTGGAATCAGATGGTGCTGAAGGCTGTGTTTGTCGGCAGTCCGTTGCATCTAATTTGGGGGCTAGATCGGCGTGCTAACCCAGAATTGGCAAGGATGTTGGCAGATTATGCCCATGAACGTTGGGCAGCTAAACGCTCAGTTACACCAGAACTTTGGCGACCTGTAGGACGATTTGCAGATAGTACAATCATCACAGATTTAGAAAAAGTACTGACTAATGGGGATACACACGAGCAAGAAGCAGCAGCGTTAGCTTGTGCCGAGTCTCCTTTACCCCAAGCGCAAGCATTACTTTCCCGTTACCCAGATTTACAGTCATCCATTCAACAAGGTAATCTGACTTGGAACAGTTTTAGCCGCGATGCCTCTGGTGGTCACTGAGCTTTGTCGTACTCCTCCGGAGAAGCAAGCTACGCGCAGCGTCTCGTAGAGAAGTGCGAGCTGCGCTAACGCCTTTTTGTTTACAAATAGAAGGGAGTAGGCAGTGTGGATGAGGGAGAAATCAATTCAAAATTAAAGTACTTCTGCCTTCTGCCTTCTGCCTTCTGCCGCCTGCCTCCTGCCTCCTCTTTCCCAATACCCAATTATTAAAACCATGATGTTTATCGATCCTCACATTCACATGTGTTCCCGTACTACTTACGATTACTTAGTAATGCGGGAATATGGAATTGTCGCCGTTATTGAACCAGCCTTTTGGTTAGGACAACCCCGAACTAACGCTGGCTCATTTAAAGATTACTTCAGTAGTCTTGTGGGTTGGGAACGGTTTCGTGCTAGTCAGTTTGGCATCCAACACTACTGTACAATCGGTCTAAATCCGAAAGAAGCTAACAATGAAGCGCTAGCAGCTGAAGTTATGGAACTGCTACCACTTTATGCCTGTAAAGAAGGAGTTGTTGCTATTGGTGAAATTGGCTATGACGACATGACAGAAGCAGAAGATAAGTACTTTTGTCAACAGTTAGAATTAGCCAAAGAACTCGATACGTTAGTACTAATTCATACACCTCACCGTAACAAGAAGGCGGGTGCTAGTCGGAGTATGGATCGCTGTATTGAATATGGCTTAGATCCTTCACAAGTAGTTATCGATCACAACAACGAAGAAACTGTTGAAGAAGTATTAGGACGTGGTTTTTGGGCGGCTTTTACGATTTACCCACAGACAAAGATGGGTAACGCCAGAATGGTAGAAGTTGTCCGCAAGTATGGATGCGATCGCATCATTGTAGATAGTAGTGCTGATTGGGGTATTAGCGATCCTTTGGCAGTTCCCAAAACGGCTCAGTTGATGTTAGATAGGGGTATTCCTGAAGAACATGTACGAGCAGTTTGTTATGAAAATGCCCTAGCTGCTTACAGTCAAACTGGGCAAATGAAAGCTTCAGATTGGCTCAATCCTCAATCTATCGATCAACGTCAAATGTTCAGTGGTAATTCTGTGCTACGGGGACAAGAACCAGGAATTAAATCAGTTTCAGATTTTGTGTTGATTGAATAGAAAATTGAGAGTGGGGAGTGTATAAATATCTGGTTAATCTGTAATATGCGGTTTATTTTGAGAGGTTACTAGGCATGGAGGCAGATAAGTGAATGTTGCAAGCTTAAATTTTCAAACCTGGCGAGGTTATCTGGAATTGATGCGTCCCGCTAATATTGTTACTGCTTGGGCGGATATTCTTCTTGGTTTTGCTGCTTCTGGTTCTGGAATTATTTTTGTTCAATTAATGAATGGAGAAGCAAGTTTTTCCATAGTAATTCCATTAGCTTGGTTGTTATTAGCTACAACTGGTTTATATGGTGGTGGGATAGTTTTTAACGATGTTTTTGATGCAGAATTAGATGCAAAAGAACGACCAAATAGAGCAATTCCTAGTGGTCGCGTATCTCGTGAAAATGCTACTTTATTGGGGAGTATACTGTTTGCAATCGGGATTATAGCTGCTTTTCAAGTATCGTTGTTGAGTGGTGCGATCGCAACATTTATTACTCTTTCATGCCTCCTCTATAACTCACTCGCCAAACATCATCCTTTTTTCGGCCCTTTAAATATGGGTTTGTGTCGTGGCAGTAACTTATTATTAGGTGTAAGTGCTGTACCCGAAATAATCGGAGAACGTTGGTATTTAGCATTGATTCCTGTTCTTTATATTGCTGCTATCACCGCAATTAGTCAGGGTGAAGTTCATGGAGGTAAGAAGATTACGGGAGTACTAGCACTACTGCTAATTGCAATAGTTTTGACAGCAGTTTTAGCTTTAGGATTATTAGAAGAGTATAGAGCGATCGCAGCCTTACCATTTGCTATTTTCTTAGCTATCAGAATCTTGCCTAATTTTATCAAAGCGGCGCGGGAACCGATAGCCGAAAATATCCGCAATGCTGTAAAAATAGGCGTTTTATCTCTAATAGTATTAGATGCAACCATTGCATCTGGTTTTGCTGGTTTGTATTACGGTTTATTCGTTCTAATCTTGCTACCAATTTCAATGAAGTTAGCAAAAGTATTTGCTGTTACTTAAATTAGAATGTATACACCCAGTAATGCCATTGATCGGTTGTAGGGGCGCACATCCATGCGCCCCTAACCATAAATATGTAGCAAGTATTTTGTGAAACAGTTTAAGCCAAAGAAAACAGATTACATATACAAGGGATAGAGCTAGAAAATGAAAATTACAAAAAACAATAATTTTCACTTAACTTATTGCAGCAATATTCATCCTGGTGAAAGTTGGCTAGAGGTTTTCGCCAATTTAGAAAAGTATATTCCCGAACTCAAATCACGTTTATCGCCAACAGAACCTTTTGGTATTGGCTTGAGGTTAGCAGATGTTGCTGCAAAAGAACTTTTAGAAAGTAATAACTTGGCTCAATTTCAAACTTGGTTAACTCAAAAAGATTTATATGTTTTCACCTTAAACGGATTCCCTTATGGCGGATTTCATCGACAGGTGGTAAAAGACCAAGTTTATGCACCAGATTGGTCTACACAAGAACGAGCTAATTATACATTAAACTTGGCACATATTTTAGCTGCTCTGTTACCCCAAGGACTTGATGGTGGAATTTCTACACTACCATTATCCTATAAACCTTGGTGGGTAAAAGACCAAGCAACTTTCGAGATGGTTCTGAAAAAGAGTTGTTTGAACATAGCATCAGTTGTTGTAGAAATGATTCGCATCGGTGAAGAAAGAGGCAAGATACTCCATATTGATTTAGAGCCTGAGCCTGATGGGTTGATTGAAAATACCTCAGAAGTAATTGACTTCTATCAAAATTGGTTATTGCCAATCGGTGGTAGTTATTTATCAGAAAAATTAAATATTGAGCAGAATTTAGCAGAGACTAAATTGCTAGAACACGTTCGGGTTTGCTATGACACCTGCCATTTTTCAGTTGAATATGAGCAGCCAAATTCAGTATTTACGCGTTTGCAATCGGCAGGAATTAAAATTGGGAAAATTCAAATCAGCGCTGCAATTAAAGTAAAAATACCTGCGGAGGTTGAGAAGCGTAGTTTGATAGTTGAACGCTTACGTCCTTTTGCAGAATCTACTTATCTTCACCAGGTAATAGAACGTCGCAGTGATAGTACACTCCATCACTATCCTGACTTAATCACTGCATTACCACATTTAGAGCAATCTCTAGCTGAAGAATGGCGTACTCACTTCCATGTCCCAATTTTTATTCATGATTATCAAATTTTGCAATCTACGCAAGATGATATTGCTACTGTTTTACAACTACTTCAGACAAATGATGCTTGCTCACATTTAGAAATTGAAACTTACACTTGGGATGTATTGCCATCAGAAATGAAGATAGATATGCTGACTTCTATTCAACGTGAATATGAGTGGGTATTAAAAGAATTCGCTGCAAATTAAAAAGTAAATTTATGAAAAAGACAGTTATTCTAAATGTTGTCGGATTAACGCCCAGTTTACTAGGAGAAAATACGCCGTTTTTATCTTCTTGGGCGGCTAAAGGGCAAATGGTTCCCATCAAAAAAGTGCTACCTGCTGTAACTTGTTCGGTTCAGGCTACTTATTTAACAGGAAAATTGCCTGATGAACATGGAATTGTCGCTAATGGTTGGTACTTCCGCGATGAGTGTGAAGTGAAATTTTGGCGGCAATCTAATAAACTAGTGCAGGCTCCCAAAGTTTGGGAAATAGCTAAATCAATCGATCCAAATTTCACTTGTGCCAACCTTTTTTGGTGGTACAACATGTACTCTACAGCAGATTATGCGATTACACCGCGCCCAATGTATCCCGCAGATGGGAGAAAATTACCTGATATTTATACCTATCCTAGTGATGTGCGATCGCAAATTCAATCTGATTTAGGCAACTTCCCTTTATTCGATTTTTGGGGGCCAAAAACTTCCATTAGTTCTAGCCAATGGATTGCCAATTCCGCAAAATGGATTGAGGAACGTTACAGCCCGACATTATCACTGGTTTATCTACCACATTTAGATTACTGTCTGCAAAAATTTGGTAACAATCAAACACAAATTAAAGCAGATTTGCAAGAAATTGATGCTGTTTGTGGCGATTTAATTAAATATTTTGAAGCACGCAACACTCAAGTAATTATTCTTTCTGAGTATGGCATTACCCCAGTTTCTAAAGCGGTGGATTTGAACCGCGTACTACGGGAAAACGGTTTAATTGCTGTACGCGAGGAATTAGGGCGAGAACTGCTCGATTTTGGTGCTAGCATTGCCTTTGCCGTTGCCGATCACCAAATTGCTCATGTATATGTGAACGATCCGGCATATATCCCGAAAGTGCGATCGCTTTTAGAAGCAACTGAAGGCGTGGCGCAGGTATTGGATGAAGAGGGTAAACAAGCCTACCATCTGAATCATCCTAGATCGGGAGAGTTGGTGGCGATCGCTCAATCTGACGCTTGGTTTACCTATTATTATTGGCTCGATGATGCAAAAGCGCCTGATTTTGCTAGAACTGTAGATATCCACCGCAAACCTGGTTACGATCCTGTAGAACTTTTCCTCGATCCACAGATTAAATTTCCTCAAGGAAAAATTGCTCTCAAGTTACTTAAGAAACAACTGGGTTTTCGCTACTTAATGGACGTAATTCCTCTGGATGCTTCCCTAGTTCGTGGTTCTCACGGTAACGTTACCACTTCTTCAGATGAAGGGCCTCTATTTATCACCCATCAAACTCACCTAGTTGACGAACATCAAATTGAGGCGACAGATGTTTGCTCGTTGATTCTCAAACATTTAAATACCTGAAAAGCAGCATAGAGGCAATATATAGCCTCTATATTCTCCCAAAATACAAAAAAGTTTCTGGTAATTCATAATCATATCGAGTATGCTTTTTATATAAACTCGTTATGACTATGAATTAGATTGTTCTATCAGTAGGCAACCGTCAATCTACTGACTAAAATCTACTGGGGGCAATCTGAGTAACTTACATGGAGAGCTTCTTTACCCATGACTGAACCCCAAAACTTGACAACTGCTGATGGTATTCCAGTTAGCGATAACCAGAACTCACTCACGGCTGGAGCGCGTGGCCCTGTATTAATGCAGGATTTCCACCTTATAGAAAAGCTGGCTCATTTCAACAGAGAACGTATTCCTGAAAGAGTTGTCCACGCTAAAGGTGCGGCTGCTCACGGCACTTTGACTATTACCAATGACATTACCCGCTACAGTAAAGCCAAACTTTTTTCTGAAATTGGCAAGAAAACGGAACTTCTCTTGCGCTTTTCTACAGTCGGAGGAGAAAAAGGTTCAGCAGATGCCGAGCGCGACCCTAGAGGTTTTTCCCTCAAGTTTTATACTGAGGAGGGTAACTGGGATCTTGTAGGTAACAATACCCCTATTTTCTTCATCCGCGACCCTTTGAAGTTTCCTGATTTTATCCATACCCAAAAGCGCAATCCCCAAACCAATTGCAAAGACCAGAATGCAAAGTGGGATTTTTGGTCACTCAGTCCAGAATCGCTTCACCAGGTGACAATCCTCTTTTCAGACCGGGGAATTCCCAAAACCCATCGCCACATGGACGGTTTTGGTAGCCACACCTTCAGTTTAATTAATGCCGAGGGCGATCGCGTCTGGTGTAAATTTCACTTTAAGACTCTGCAAGGGCATCAAACCTTGACTGAGGAAGAATCGGCTAAGATTAAGGGCGAAGATCCCGATCATGCGACTCACGATTTGTTTGAAGCGATCGCTAAAAAAGACTATCCTAAGTGGCGGATGTGTATTCAGGTGATGACCGAGGAGCAAGCGGAAAAACATCCAGATAATCCTTTTGACTTGACCAAAGTTTGGAAACAAGGAGAATATCCTTTAATTGAAGTCGGGATATTAGAGCTAAATCGTAACCCTGAGAATTATTTTGCCGAAGTAGAGCAAGCTGCTTTTAGCCCTAGTGCGGTGGTTCCTGGCGTTAGTTTCTCTCCTGACAAAATGCTTCAAGCTCGAATTTTTTCTTACCCAGATGCTCAACGGTATCGCTTGGGTGGTAACTATCAGCAACTACCCGTTAACCAGCCCAAATGTCCAGTGATGCATTATCAGCGAGATGGCTTTATGGCATCGGGGAACAACGGCGGTAGCGTTCCTAACTATGAACCGAATAGTGCTGAGGGTACGCCTAAAGAAAATCCAGTTTATGCAGAACCACCTAGTCATTTGGGCGATGTCACAGTCGATCGTTACAGTCATCGTGAAGGAAACGACGATTACACCCAAGCAGGTAATTTGTATCGGTTACTAACTCCTGAACAGCAAGAGCGTCTTGCTAAAAATATTGTCGGTAGTCTGAGTCAAGCAAGGCAAGACATCCAAATGCGTCAACTTTGCCACTTCTTCCGGGCAGATATTTCTTATGGTCGTCGTGTAGCTGAAGGATTGGGTATTTCAATCGATCCCTCAATGCTGGGTGCTACTGCTCAACCTGTAGGTAACTGGTAGCCTCGTAGTTTCGTAGGGTGTGTTATGCCGTAGGCTAACGCACCGAAACACCGGATGGTAAGCTACGTACTTAAGCTAGATTTAGATCCCCGATTTCTTGAAGAAGTCGGGGATTTGATCAATGAAAACAGACTCGTTAACGGAGATAAAAGCCTCGTTAACGGAGCTAAAATACTCGTTAACGGAGCTAAAATACTCGTTAACGGAGCTAAAATACTCGTTAACGGAGCTAAAATACTCGTTGACGGAGATAAAATACTCGTTGACGGAGATAAAATACTCGTTAACGGAGATAAAATACTCGTTGACGGAGATAAAATACTCGTTAACGGAGATAAAAGCCTCGTTAACGGAGATAAAATACTCGTTGACGGAGTTCAGAGGCTCATTAAGTAGGTAAACAAAAATATTTACAGTAATTGCGATCGCACCCTTCGCAAAGCATATCGTAGAGAAGTAGTTTTAGGGGTTGCGATCGCATTATTTTGCTTCACTGCATTTGCAATGACATTGTGTAATTAATTATGTTGCCTACTTATTAGACTAAGATTTGAATCCCAGGCGGGTAATATAGCCGATGCAGATTACCTAAATTACTGAAACCAATGGGAAACAAAAGCAACCATTCTCCTGAATCAAGGCTGACGATTCCCCCGCAAGTATTCCAGATTTTCACGAATGGTTATTGTATTGGGATGATTTACCCCCAACTGTTGTTCAGCAATCGCCAAAGCTTGGATGTACAAAGGTTCGGCTTCGCCGTACCTTCCTTGTGAATCGTAGAGTCCTGCCAAATTGTTCAAGCTAATTGCTACATCTGGGTGTTTATCCCCCAGTAGGCGTTTTGTCATTGTCAAAGCTTGGATGTACAAAGGCTCGGCATCGCCATACCTTCCCTGTGAATCGTAGAGTCCTGCCAAATTGTTTAAGTCAATTGCCACATCTGGGTGTTCATCCCCCAGTAGGCGTTTGTCTATCTCCAAAGCTTGGATGTACAAAGGTTCGGCTTCACTGTACCTTTCCTCTGAACGGTAGAGTTCTGCCAAATTGTTCAGGCTAGTTGCTACATTTGGGTGTTCATCCCCCAGTAGGCGTTTTCTCATCGTCAAAACTTGGATGTACAAAGGTTCGGCTTCACTGTACCTTCCTTGTGAACGGTAAAGTTCTGCCAAATTGTTCAGGTCAATTGCCACATCTGGGTGTTCATCCCCCAGTAGGCGTTTGTCTATCTCCAAAGCTTGGATGTACAAAGGTTCAGCTTCGCTGTACCTTCCCTGTGAACGGTAGAGTTCTGCCAAATTGTTCAGGCTAGTTGCTACATTTGGGTGTTCATCTCCCAGTAGGCGTTTGTCTATCTCCAAAGCTTGGATGTACAAAGGTTCGGCTTCGCTGTACCTTCCCTGTGAATCGTAGAGTCCTGCCAAATTGTTCAGGTCAATTGCCACATCTGGGTGTTTATCCCCCAGTAGGCGTTTGTCTATCTCCAAAGCTTGGATGTACAAAGGTTCGGCTTCGCTGTACTTTCCCTGTAAACGGTAGAGTTCTGCCAAATTGTTCAGGCTATTTGCTACATTTAGGTGTTCATCCCCCAGTATGCGTTTTCTCATCGTCAAAGCTTGGATATACAAAGGTTCAGCTTCGCTGTACCTTCCCTGTGAACTATAGAGTCCTGCCAAATTGTTTAGGCTATTTGCTACATTTGGGTATTCCTCTCCAAAGCGTTTTCTTGTGGCTAATAAACTTTGTTCATACCAAGTTAAAACTTCCCCGTACCAAAGTAAAACTTGCTCGTCAGTCCTTTGTCCTGCGTAAGATTTACCTAAGCCAACAACAGCCGAAATTAAATCTTCATTGCTGATCCAATCTTGATCAACTGTGGTAACTTCTGCAAGGTGAGGGATGGCAAGGTTTGCTTGAGCAATTTCTTTCAATGTGGGTGTCTGAGGAATATTTCGCGCTATGGCTACCATTGCCTGACAAAAGCCGCGCTTGAGTTGATCTGCTTCAGTAAACTCTTCTAACTTATGCTGTAATAATTCCTGAATGCTTTCGTGAACTTGGTAAGTGTCATCTGCCAATTCTTGCAGCAAATAATGCTCAACTAAAACAATGCAATTAGCTTTCAGGTCAAATTCCAAAGAGCTAGCACTTGCTGCTGATTCTACCAAAGACCAAGGGATAGGAGCCAAAGCAAACAAACTCAACAGACAAGCTAATTTTTGCGCTTCTGGTTCTAAACATTGCCAATTCAGCTCAAAAGCTGCTACTACACCAGACTCGCCTGTTAATGCTTGCTTCTGTAGCCGTGCGAGGATATCTGCTAGCATAATACTCTCCCTGGCTCTCGGCATTGTGCTGCTATTTGGTAAAGTCCAATAGGTACATAACCCACAAACCTGCAAAGTCCTTGAGCAAACTCTAATTCCTTCTCAACTCTATCTTTTCCCAGCAGGGTTGTTAATAATTCTAATGCTCCATCTGCTGACAATTTATCTAACGGCAGTGATGGATATGTTAACCCTGTGTTTTGACGAGTGGTAATTAAAACCTTAAACCGAGAACCTTTAGGTGGTAGATAGGGTTGAATTTGCTTCCAGTCTTTGACATCATCAAACACTAATAAAACTTTGCTTGGTTGCCAATTCTTCCAGCAATAAGCAACTTGACCTGCTAGGCTTAAACCATCTGGTGGATTAAAGTTAGGTAAATTCACAACTCCAAACTCTACTAACTGGGTTCCCAAATCAATACCTTGGGGATTTAACCAACAACATCCGCCAGAATAATCTTCCAAATATTGCCATGAGTATTGAATAGCTAACTCTGTTTTACCAACCCCGCCTTGTCCAGTCACATCGCTAATTACCACAACATCATTTGCTTGTAATAGCTGACGCAATTGTTCTATTTGTTCATCCCTCCCAACAAATTTACGAGCTTGACTCTGTTGAATATTATGCGGGATATCAAACGGGTTGAAATGAGATTTTTCAATATCTCCATTCCAACTGCGGGAATAAAAATAAGTCGGCAGTTGTTTTTTATCTAAACTGCTAAATCGCTGCTTAACTGCCTCAGTCACTTCCCTCATATTCGGCGGAAAATTCCCATTAGCTGCGGCAAAAGCCTCTCTTACAGCTTGAGAAAAGTAACCTGTTTTATTTTCAGAATTTACCTCAGCTTTTTCTCCTTCCCGCGTAGCCAGTAACACAAATTGTTGACTATCTTTATGTGGCTGTCCATTCAAAAAAACTTTGCCACCTAAATTAGTTGGTCTCCCCTTCGACTCTAAAACATAATTGGCACAGGCATCAATAATACAAATATGATTACGAATCTGAAATTTATCGGAACCCAACAAAACTAATAAAGAATTAAAATCTAAATTCTGCCAATTCTGTTTATTAGCATCAGCACAAAGCAACCGACGCTCTCGTTCTGAGGTAATCAAACCATGTCCCGCCCAAAAAATGTAGAGTAAATCCCCCGACTTTGGGGATAAAAAGTTAGTCACAATGTCGGAGATATTTTGCTCTGTTGCTAACTCTACAGTTAACCCACATTCCCCAATTAACTGATGATTTTCTTCCAGTGCTGATAAACATAACCGGATATTTTCTTTCGGTACACCGTGCAGATGCAGCCAACGAGCAAATTTCAGCGCGTCATCGGCTGGCCCCCCTCCAGTTACATTCCAAGCAGTTTCGTGGTACTTTTCAATACCCACAATTAAGCCAAATGTCCGCTCAGGTTTAGCCATCAACTGCATAATGTTGCACCAAGCCCCGGCGAATGGAATTCGCGGCTACACAAACGAAGTCCGCCTGCGCGGACTAATGGAAAATTAAGGCTTTCAAACCCGCGTAGGCGGGTTTTGTCTGTGTAGACGCGGTTTCTAACCGCCGATTTCCGCCTTTTGGAAGAGAGTTTTTCTAGATACCGTAAAAAGTAAACCATTATGGCAACCTCGAAATAATCGCCTCCCAGGTTTTGGCATTTGTCCAATAAGCACCGTGGGAACGGGGAAATGGTTGTCTGCTATCCACTACCACATCCTGCACTCTATCAGGGAAAATTCTATTACCCACGTAACTAAGAAAATCCCGTAAATCGTAGATATTCAACCATTGCGGGAAATGCTCTGGTAATAACTGCCCATATTCTAAGCTGTAGAGAGCGTTAATCTCATATAAAAATGGTGCTTGGGAACCAACTGTTACCAATAATTCCACCTGAGACAACTGCTGCTGCACTAGCAAATCTACACAAGCGATACCTCCCAAACTATGGGCGATTAAAACCACTGGCGGTTCTGCTTGGGCAATTTGTTCTTGGATAAACGCCCTGATCTTTTCACCCCGCGTCTGATACAACAAAATATCACCAGGCATAGGCGAAATTTTATCAGTTAACTCAAGGCGGTTTCCTCTGACATAATTTGTTCCGCCGTGCTGTGCTAGTGCAACAAATGGCTTTAATAACCAGCCACCCAATCCTAACTCCGCCTCTGTCAAAGCCAGAGTCAGCAATTCGACAACTTTATCGCGCAATTGGGCATCGGTGAGTATGGGGGGAAATTTTTCTTGCAGTTCGCTAATAAACATTGCTTGAGCCACAACTGCTCTAGCTATTGGTGCATAATATTCACTCAAATCAGATTCGGAAACTGTGAGCAACGCCCGTTCATACGGTTCACTGTGGATAACCGCCTCTCGTGCTGGCTCAAATACCTCTGCAATTCCCGCCTCTTGCAACTTAGCTTCCAGTTGAGAAGCCGGAGTGAGACTCGCTACACGAGATTGTAAAACATCCCCTGGTTCTTCCCCAAAGGGATTTCCTGACTCAATCGGTTTCAAGGACAACAGCCGCAATTCATACAGAGGATCGCGGTATAATTGCCCCCACAATACAATATCTGCATCTTCTTCTCTTTGAGATAAAGCCAGTGTTGCATCTTCCAAGGGTACTGATGCCCGATTATCATTGAACTTTGCACCTAATACACCCCAAAGGCAGGGAGCAACTTTGATATCAGGACGTTGGGCGTGAATCTTTTGCTCAATTATCTGAAAGGTTTCGTTGTATTCTCGTTCCCTAATGCCTGTGCCATGTACAAATATTACGGTAGTCAAGTCGCTTCGCTCCAATTAAAAATTAAAAATTATTAATTAAAAATTGCAATATGTTCTCTACAAGACGCTGCGCGAACATGGGAGAGGTTTCCTCCTGCCTCACCTCGGCTGCGCTCGGCGACCACCTGCCTGGTTGTTGAGCGTAGTCGAAACACTGCCTCCTGCCCCCTTCATTCACTTGGTTTATTAAAAACTTCTAAAATCTGTCGGCAAATATGTTTGAGCTTATCCTCGATTTCATCAGAAGGCGAAGATACGCCGACAACACTCCAGTTTTCTACCGTAGAAAGTCGCCACGCTTCACCGCGATGATCGAATCCAGCTACCTCCACACCGATCGCACGCCGGGAATTATTGATGGGATCTTGATAAAATCGGATTTGAATTAAAATACTACGACTTCGCCAAGATTTGCTGATACCAGGAAAGTGAAAGCCAATATCTATAGAATCTGGATCGATTAACTCCCTAGTTTCCGGGTCATTTTTCCAGGGTTTGAGATCGGATTTGGCATCAGGAAACTCGAATTTGAACAAATTAACCACTGTGGCAATGTTGTTGGCGAGTTCAAGGTTCGTTGCCTGTTCAGCTGCGTTCACTAAAAAACACTCCTATAATTGCGTCGGCATCTTCGGGGATGTGAAGACAGAAAAACCGCCAGAAGGCTTATATTATTGGTGTTACAGCTTATCAAGACCTTTGAGATTTAGCAACTCTAAATCAGACTTCCCTAACAATCGTTGTTACTAACAGATGTGAAAAATAGCTTCTTTTTGGGACTGTCTAACACCTATTAAGTAATTGTACTTAAAATTTCCTAAAAAGCAGATAAAACTCTGCCCTTTGGATCAAATATCCAAATTTTCTGCAAAATCCTTGGCAGACAAGAACGAAAAATTGCACTAGCGACGATCTAAAATGACACTGTTAATCGGCAAACAAAAAGCAATTAAGTTCATTGTCATGGCGCGTCAACGCTCGATTTTTTCCTTTGTTCTAGTATTATTGGCCACATTCCTCATGAGTTGTGGCGGCCCTAGTGCTTCAGTAACACCTCCAACTTACACACCTACTCAACTTGAAAGAATTCAGGCTTATGTTCCTGAAATTCAGGCTGTGCGCGATCGCTCAGATGAGTTGAAAACCCTGATCCAAAAAGGTGATTGGATCAATGTGCGTAACTTTATACACGGGCCCATAACAGAAGCAAGGCTGCACTTGACTTATGTCACTTCCAACCTTCTGCCCAAAGACCAACCCGCAGCCCGTCAGATAACGCGAGATTTGTTTAACGACCTGGTTAAACTTGATAAAGCTACTAGTGCTAGCAATCCTCTAGTGGCCTTGAATCAATCCCAAGCTGCTTTCGCAGATATTGACAAATTCCTCAATCTGCTTCCTAAAAAAGAAGAAGGTTAAAAGTACAGACGCGATTATCGTGTCTGTATAGGAGTTAGGAGTTGGAAATTTTTAACTCCTCACTCCTAATTTCTCACTTAAAGCACAAGTAATGAATGTAGTAATTATCGGTTGTGGTGTCGTTGGGGCTGCGATCGCTTACGAACTGAGTCTAGTAAAAGGGCTGAAAATTACAGTTTGCGATCGCCAACCACCAGCCCAAGCTTCCACGGGCGCTGCACTTGGCGTTTTGATGGGCGTAATCAGCCAAAAAATCAAGGGCAAAGCTTGGCAGATGCGACAAACTAGCATCCAACGCTATGAAACTTTGATTCCCGAATTAGAAGCTTTAACAGGTCGCAAAATCCCTTTTAATCGTCAGGGAATTCTCATGCTTTTGTCTGATTCTTCCCTAGAGGGGATGTCAGCATGGGAAAAACTTGTAGAAGTTCGCCACTCTCAAAGCTGGCATTTAGAAATTTGGGACACGGCTAAACTCCAGAATATTTGTCCTCAAATTAATAACGAAAAAATTACTGGCGCTGTCTATTCTCCCCAAGACCGCCAGATCGATCCAACTGCCCTCACATTAGCTTTAGTTGAGGCTGCCCAGCAAAATGGTGTAACTTTCAAATTTGGCGTGACTGTTTTGGATGCCCCAATCTCAACACCTGAATTTTGCGATCAACTTGAGACTACAGAAGGAAAAATAACCGCTGATTGGTTTGTAATTGCAGCAGGATTAGGTTCAACACCCCTAACAGCAAAATTAAATCAGATAATTGATATCCGCCCCGTACTTGGGCAAGCGCTGCAAATGCGTGTAGGGCATCCATTAGGTAATCCCGACTTCCAGCCAGCGATAACGGGTAACGATGTCCATATTGTTCCTGTGGGCGGTGGAGATTATTGGGTAGGCGCAACAGTGGAATTTCCCAGCAATGGCGATGAGATACCGCCAAATCAAGAACTGCTGGAATCTGTTAGAGAACAAGCGATCGGATTTTGTCCAGAATTAGCCACAGCAACTATTCTCCGCACTTGGTCAGGGTTACGTCCCCGCCCTGAAGGTCGCCCAGCCCCAGTTATTGGTAAGTTACCAGGTTTTAGTAACGTCCTCCTAGCCACCGGACACTATCGCAACGGCGTTTTATTAGCACCCGCTACAGCTTATGCGATTCGTGAGATGATTATTTCTCAGGGAATGGGGGGATGAGGGAGCAGCACTTCGGCTACGCTCAGTGACCAAGGAGCAGGAGAAGAATAACAAACAACTCAATGCCCAATTCCCACTTGCCCTGAGCGACTTGTACTGAGCGTAGTCGAAGTAAGCCGAAGGGATGCCCAATATAGGAAAATAACGTGTCAATAACAGAACATAAAATCAATGTAGATTCACTGGAATGGTTTTATCGAGAATCTTTACCAATCGGCAGAAGTGACTTAGCGCCTGTGGTGTTGCTACACGGCTTAGTTTCACAAAGTTATAGTTGGCGTCATATTATACCTGCGTTGGCGAATCAGGGGACAAGAGCGATCGCTCCTGATTGGATTGGTTACGGCTTTTCTGCCAAACCAGAAAAACGAGATTTTGCTTACACTCCCGATGCTTTTATCACAGCTTTAGAAGGATTTATTAAAGCCTTAGAACTCGAACATTTTTCTTTAGTTGTCCAAGGCTTTTTAGGTTCCGTAGGACTACAATATGCTTTGCGTCATCCAGAACAAATTGCTAATTTAGCTATTTTAAATACACCCATTTCAACGGCTGCTAAATTACCCTGGAAAATTAAACAAATGGGTTTACCTTTAGCAGGTGAAGTCATGACCCAAGACCCCTTATTAGTCGATCGGACGCTAGAAGGCGGAAGCCGTTATCGCATAGGAGATAAGGATTTAGATATTTATCGAAAACCCTTTTTAAAAAGTTCTTCATCTGGTCGAAGTCTCTTAGCAAGTATTCGCAATTTACAGCTTGATTCTGCAATGACAGAAATACAATCTGGCTTTAAAGAATGGCAACAACCAATTCTGATTCAATGGGGTATGATTGACCCTTGGCTACCTGTAGACATTGCCGAAAACTTTGCCAATTCCGTACCAAACACTGAATTAATAAAACTTAATAACGTCGGACATTATCCTCAAGAACACTACCACGAAGCGATTTTGGAAGACCTTTTACCCTTTGTGCGTCGTAAAGATGCTCATTGAGAATATAGCTCTGGCAAAAATCGATATTATAAAAATGAATGTCAGAATTCAGGAGTCAGAATTCAGAATCAATTAGTCGAGGATTCCAAATCACTACTAAATGGAAGATGAAGTGGCTAAATTGAAATATTCTTTATTATTAAGATTCCATCCTTTCACGGTTGGAGGATTATGAATTCTGACTCCTTTTTATTACCATTAAAAATGGATCGCAACCAGAAGTAAAGGAGATTATGATTCATGGCTTATTCATGGTTTAAAGCTTTTCATATTGTCGGATTTGTAGTTTGGTTCGCTGGTTTATTTTACTTAGTACGTCTTTTTATCTATCACGTTGAAGCGAACGAAGAACCTGAACCAGCACGAACGATACTGAAAAATCAGTATCAAATTATGGAAAAGCGCCTTTACTCTATCATCACTAATCCAGGAATGTTCGTGACGATCGCAATGGCCATCGGTTTATTAACCACTGAACCGGACGTTTTAAAAGAGGGTTGGTTGCATATCAAACTTCTGTTTGTGGCGATTTTAATTGGCTATCATCATTACTGCGCTCGGTTGATGAAGAAATTAGCAGTAGATGAGTGTCGCTGGAGTGGTCAGCAATTACGTGCTTTAAATGAAGCGCCTACAGTTATGTTAGTAGCGATCGTTTTGCTGGCTGTGTTTAAAAATAATTTACCTACAGATATCGCTGCTTGGGCTATTTTCGCCATGATTATTTTGATGGCAGTCACTATTCAACTTTACGCCAAAAAACGCAGGCTGGATAAAGAGAAATTGACGGCACAAATAGGGCAACCACAAGAACAAAGTTAGACAAAGTAAGGTAGCACAGTCGTGCTACCTTACTAAACGTTGCATCACAACAATAAATGCTACCAATTAACCATTACCTCATCCTGGAAACGTTTACAGTAAATCATCCCCAGGAATTACGGTACTGTAGAAAACATATTTGCGATTAGCGACATAACGTCGGTCTTGTTTAATAATTGCCATAAACTCTCTATGTCCCTCACGGCTACGTCCCACTAAACAACCCGCGCTAGCAAGGCGAATATCATTTTGGGGAAAATCAAAGCCGTAGTGTTGATTCACATAAAAATTATCACCTGTATCAAGTTTGTCGCCAGTCCGTTTAAAATCTTTGTTGAAATCTCTACAAACAGTTATATCTCCAACTTGCACTAACGCTTCATGAGGTTCGGCGGTGCCGTGAGTACCAACAGCCCAAGCTTTGTATTGTCCAAACTGAATCCTAGCTGCTCCTTTGGAATTCATCGGATTGTAAGTGTAGTACCTCCCTGGTTCTGTTGTAGCTTCCCAGTGATCTACGATTTTGGGAACACCATTTACTACTTCAATGACAATGCGGCGATCGTTAAATTGATTGGGTGTATCACTGTTGAGAGTCCAGTCTCCATTGATACCCTCTACATAAACAATATTGTATTCTTTGGGATTGGTAAATACTTGATAACCTTTGGCTAACATATATTTCACAATCTTACTAGCGATGTCATTGCCTAGTTTTAAAGGGGGTTTAGGAAGATCGTCTATTTTAGTTTCAATTAGCTTTTTGGCTGTGACTGCTCCTAAAAACCCACTCTCTTCAGTCTTTGTTAATTCTTGAAATTTTTTGATAGCGATCGCAGAAACAGGGCCAAATTTCCCATCGGCTGGAGGTTCTAGCAAACCTAAGCCGATTAACAGTACCTGAATCTGACGAGCCAAGTCTGCATCTTCTGCGATCGCATCAAACGACCATTTTTCCTCTTTTCCCAAGAAATCTTGTAGTTTCATTATGCACCTGCTTTCATTTACTGAGTTCTAAGTATAAACATCATTTTTAAAACTGATGTCGTCTAAAACTATACTACAACCTCAAATATGATGTCATCTGGAGACTGCGATCGCACGCGCATTGCCTGAATGCAATACTTCATACAGGCTACATTATTAATTAGCTCAATTTCCTGCTGCGCGTCCAAGCAGCAACTCGTCGTCAGGCATCGCCTCTGTAAAACCCGAAATGACTAACGAAGAACTGCTGCAAATTATTGAAGAAGCTACTAGAGACAAAGCAACAATATTAAACCTATCTGGCAAAAACTTAACAAAGTTACCAGCAGAGATTGGTCAACTCATAAATCTCAGCAGGCTTTACCTTTACTCCAATCAACTGACGACGCTACCACCAGAGATTGGCCAACTCACCAACCTCAATAAGCTTTACCTTGGCTACAATGAACTAACGATACTGCCAGCAGAGATTAGTCAACTTATTAACCTCAGTGAGCTTGACCTAAGCAATAATAAACTGACGACGCTACCAGCAGAGATTGGTCAACTCATCAACCTCAGTGAGCTTGACCTAAGCAATAATAAACTGACGACGCTGCCAGCAGAGATTGGTCAACTCATCAACCTCAGTGGGCTTAAGCTCCACTACAATCAACTAGCGACGCTGCCAGCAGAGATTGGTCAACTCATCAACCTCAGTGGACTTGACCTAAGCAATAATAAACTGATGACACTGCCAACAGAGATTGGTCTACTCACCAACCTCTACCTGCTTTGGTTGTATTTTAATCAACTGACGACGCTGCCAGTAGAGATTGGTCAACTCGCCAACCTCAAAATGCTTCATCTCAGCTACAATCAACTGACAACGCTGCCAGCAGAGATTGGTCAACTCATAGAACTCAGTGTTCTTAACCTCAGTAACAATCAACTGACGAGACTGCAAGTAGAAATTGGTCAACTCCTCAACCTCAAATGGCTTGACCTCAGCAATAATCAACTAACAAAGCTACCGGCAGAGATTGGTCAACTCTCAAACCTCAGTGAGCTTGACCTCAGCAATAATCAACTAACAAAGTTACCAGAAGAGATTGGTCAACTCTCAAACCTCAGTGAGCTTGACCTTAACAACAACCCACTGATGAGGCTGACACCAGAAATTGGTCAACTTACTAAATTAGAAGAACTCAAGCTTAGTAATAGTAGATTAGAAACTTTGCCTGTAGAAATATGGAAACTCACCAACTTGACTCTACTTGACCTACGTGATGGACGAATAAAAATGTTGCCTGATGGGATTGAGCAGCTTTTTGAACTAAGCAGATTAAACCTTCGCAACAATCTTCTAGACACACTACCTAAAGAAATCTGGCAACTTACTAAGCTCAAAAGATTAGACCTAAGAGGTAACAAACTTCCTATTCCACCTGAAATTTTAGGAGTAGCGGATCTCCGCAGAAATCCTGGCGATCCATCTACGATACTCAACTATTTTTTCCAACTTCAGAAAGAAGAGAAAAAGCCTCTCAATGAAGCCAAAATGCTACTAGTTGGTCAAGGTAGTGTTGGTAAAACCTCTCTTGTTAAACGGCTAATCGATAATTACTACAATCCCCACGAACGCAAGACTGAAGGCATCAATATCAGAAACTGGCAGATTCCTGTCAACAATCAGTTAATCCGGCTCAACGTGTGGGACTTTGGTGGACAAGAAATCATGCACGCCACCCACCAGTTCTTTCTTACTAAACGTAGTCTTTATCTGCTAGTGCTTGATTCTCGCGTAGATGAACTGCAAAACAAACTAGAATACTGGCTCAAGATTATTCAGAGTTTTAGCAATGATTCACCTATTTTGATTGTTGGCAACAAGATTGACCAACATCCCCTCGACATCGATCAGCGCGGCCTGTGCCAGAAATATCCCGCTATTAAAGGCATCATGTCTATATCCTGTCAGACTGGGGAAGGTATAGAGCAATTGCAGTCAGCTATTACTAACCAAATTGCCAACTTAGATCACATTCACGACCCATTACCCCAAAGCTGGTTCCAGGTCAAAACCCGCTTGGAACAGATGCAACAGGACTACATCCCCTATAGTGAATACGAAAGTCTGTCTCAGGAGGAGCAAGTCAGCGATTCATTAAGCCAAACTACCCTGATTGAACTTTTGCATCAACTTGGTATTGTTCTAAATTTCCGGGATGATCCGCGTTTGGCAGAAATGGGAGTTTTAAATCCAGAATGGGTAACGAACGGAGTTTACAAGATCCTCAATGACAATCGCCTGATGACTGAATTTCGGGGTATTCTGGATCGCACTCAACTTAACCGGATTTTAGATAACTCCCGCTATCCTGGCAATAAGCCACTATTCATCATCGATATGATGCGGAAGTTTGAACTCTGCTTTCCGCTAGAGGATGGCAACGGCGATCGCTTTCTCATCCCCGACTTGTTGCCTAAAGAAGAACCCGCCACGGGCGATTGGGAAAGTGGTTTGGCATTCCAGTATCATTACAGCGTCCTCCCCAACAGTATTATCTCCCGCTTTATTGTACGGATGCACCATAACAGCGATCGCCAGACTTGGTGGCGTAGCGGCATTGTTCTCAAACACCTTGGTAATCGGGCACTTGTCAAAAGCGATCAGGAAGACCGCAAAATCTTCATCACTATCAGCGGTTCACCTTCCACTCGCCGAGAATTACTAGCAATGATCCGTTCTCAGTTTGATGCCATCCACCAAACTATTAAAGGGTTGCTACCAGAAGAGAAAGTACCGATTCCGGGACACCCAAATATTGTTGTGGACTACAAAAACCTGCTCGTTTATGAACAGAAGAACTTACCTATCATTCCCCCAGGTTTGACAGAACCATTCAATGCTCGACAACTGCTTGATGGCATTGAACTCAAGGAAGAACGACAGGAACGACAGCGTGAACAGGATCAAGAAGAAAATTGCATAGTAACTCGTCCATCTACACCAGAATTCGAGAAGGAAATTTTCATCTCTTATGCTTGGGGTGGAGAAAGTGAGCAATTTGTCAATAAACTGGATGAAACTTTCCAGTCAAAAGGAATCAAAATCATCTGGGATAAACGTGATTTAGGCTACAAAGGACTAATTAAAGCTTTCATGGAACGGATTGGACGGGGTAAATGTGCGATCGCAGTTATTAGTGATAAGTATTTAAAATCTCCCAATTGTATGTTTGAGCTAGTGCAAATTGCTAAAAACGGTGAATTTTATAATCGAATTTTCCCGATTGTGTTAGCGGATACCCAAATTTATAAACCTGTTGCAAGACTTAAATATATTAAGCATTGGGAAGACGAAATTAAAGAATTAGACGAAGGGATGAGAGAAGTTGGTGCAGCTAATTTGCAGGGATTTCGAGAAGAAATTGATCAATACACCGAGATTCGCAACACGATCGCGGAACTCACCAACCTGCTAAAAGATATGAACACGCTCACCCCTAATATTCACAGCGAATCAGACTTTGAGGAATTGCTGAATGCGATCGCACACCGTTTAGATGAGTAAAAATAGCCTATTGATTAAGCTCAGAGGCTGAGTAATGTTTCCGGTGGGCTAAACCTACGCCCTTTTAACTCGCCAATTTGTATTCTGAGGTGCAAGCTTTAAGTTCAAAAGTAAAATGATAAGGATAAAAGGTGCAACTTCGAGGGTAAAAGGTTCAACTGCGAGGATAAAAGGCACAGCTGCGGGGATAAAAGGCGCAACTTCGAGGATAAAAGGTGCAACTTCGAGGGTTAAAGGTGCATCTGCGAGGATAAAAGGCTTAAGTTCGAGGGTTAAAGGTCAAGCGATCGCTTCTGTAACTCGACAACTCATGTTCCAAGGTGCAATCTTCAAGTTCAGAGGTGGAATGGTGAAGGTTGAAAGTAAATCTTTAGCTCTCTAATTCACTTTAGAGCTTACACAGTCCAATCCTGTGTTATTAAGTTTGGAACTTTGCTGAAGTCGCTAGTGTTGCGAGTCAATAATACTAAGCTCCGGGAAAGTGCAATCGAAGCTATTCTTAAATCCATCGTGGCTATACGAACTCTTGGCGCTCGTAACCCTTCAAATATGGTTACTGCTTCAGCATCGAATGGTAAAATTGGTGCTGCCGAAAACCCCGAATGATTTCCATTAGCAGAGTATATCCCCGAACTACATTACTAGGTGTTTGAAAACGAGTAATAAAGGTATGAGCGCCAATTACTTGCTCATGGAAACTAACAATAGAAAAAGCAAAATCTGTAGCCTAATGCTGGGCAATATGAGCAGCTAATGTTAAAAACTCTGTTCCTGAGCGTCTTTGAAGAAAACTGATATGGTCAGTGTCCAGTAGATATCTCACAGTTGCTCGCCAGCCTCTTCTGTTAATATGTCAGCGTGGCGTAATGACCGACCATACTCTAAAGCTTCCAAAAATGCTGGTTCATCAGAGATTGAGCCAATAACCTTTTCTAGCCAATTACTAGAGGTAGGCGCATCAATGACTTGATGTTTGATATCTGCAACTGTTTGTTCAAGAATCGCTAAACGTTGTTCAAAATTTGCTTCATCTAACATAATTTTCTTTGAGACTTTAGTTTCAATGTTAATGCTTATCCGCGCCTGGACAACGCGGATGAGCATCGTTGTCCATCACAATAAACTAAGGTTAGATGTAGCTGTAGTTTTAGCCTGGTAAGCCTTTTTGACACCAACCCAGTTACTAGCAATTGGCATTCGCCAACCAGTTCCAAAGGCGCGATCGGTGATTTTTAAGCCGGGGGGTGCTTGTCGCCGTTTAAATTCAGCCCGCGCCACCATTTGAATTACTCTGTCTACAATCACCGCATCGTGACCGGCTGCAACAATTTGCGCTGCTGATTGGTGGTTGTGAACCAGGCGTTGCAAAATATCGTCCAAAATTTCGTAAGGTGGTAGAGAGTCTTGATCCACTTGGCCTGGTTTGAGTTCGGCGCTGGGTGCTTTAGTCAAGACGTTTTCCGGGATGATTTCATTATTGCGATTTAACCAATGGCAAAGTGAATACACGCGGGTTTTAGGTACATCTGCAATCACTGCTAACCCGCCATTCATATCGCCGTAGAGTGTACAGTAACCAACTGCCATTTCTGACTTGTTACCGGTAGATAAAAGCAGATAGCCAAATTTATTAGCGATCGCCATTAATAAATTACCGCGAATTCGGGACTGTATATTCTCCTCAGCCAGTCCAAACTCTGTACCTGCAAACAAATCGCCTAATGTTTGATCGAAGCCTTGCATTAACTCTCCAATCCGTAAAAGATTAGTTTTAATCCCCAAATTTTCGGCTAATGCCAAAGCATCGCTAATGGAATGCTCGGAACTATAAGGGGAAGGCATGAGAACACCAAGGACATTTTCTTTACCAAGTGCCGCAGTGGCGATCGCAGCTACTATGGCAGAGTCAATCCCGCCACTTAAACCCAAAACTACTTTAGAAAAGCGGCACTTACGAGCGTAATCTCGCACTCCCAAAACCAAAGCTTGCCAAATTTCTTCATCTTCCGATTCATAGACTGGTGCTATAGAACCCAACTGTAAATCACGTTGCACCTCGTCAAATTCAACTACTAATAAATCAGTATCAAAGCCACGGGCACGACACATAACTTCACCTTGACGATTCAAGGCAAAACTCCGCCCATCAAAAATTAGGTCATCATTTCCGCCAACCTGATTAGCATAAATCATCGGTTGTTGAAAACGTATTGCACTATGCCTGAGCATTGTTTCTCGAAACTGCTGTTTGCCGGCAGTGTAGGGGGAAGCAGACAAATTTACAATTAAATCTACACCCAAAATTGCTAAGTCAGCAATCGGATTGACTGCGTAACTGCGTTTGCCCCAAAATTCCTCATCGTTCCATAAATCTTCGCAAATAGTTACGCCAATATGGATATTATCTAAAGTGAAATAATTGGCTTGTAAACCTGGTTCAAAATAGCGACGTTCGTCAAATACATCGTAAGTAGGCAAAAGTCGTTTGTGAAAAACTTGCTTGACCGTGCCATTCTCTAACAAAGCCATGCTGTTAAATAAAGTTTTAGCGCCAGTAATAGACGCTTCGAGGTTCTGTTCAACAGTTCCTACCAACACAGCTAAATTTGGTGGTAAATCCTGAGCCAAGTTTTGTAAAGTGATGCCCATCGCTTCCACAAAACTAGGATTTAGTAATAAATCTCTTGGTGGATAGCCGCACAAAGAAAGTTCTGGTGTTAACAATAAACGCGCACCGCTAGATGCTGCTCGTTGTGCCGCCTCTAGAATTTTTTGGGCATTTAAAAGCAAATCACCGATAGTAGGATTAATTTGAGCGATCGCAATTTTCATATTATTTTTCATTTGTCATTGGTCATTTGTCATTTCTCAAGAGTCAAAATAGGTTACTCAGGACTTTTGACTCTGAAAAGTGATTGGTTAAATAAACACCAAAGGTTTATCTTTTAAGGGAGCAAAAGCTTCCGCGTCAAACTTATACAAACTAGCCGGACGACCAGCACCTCGTGATACCTTAATTCCGGTATCGCATAAAAAACCTAACTTGAGTAGACGCGCTCGAAAATTAGAATAATCGGAAAAGTTATCACCTAAAACTGTGGCGTATAACTGATATAAATCATTCAAGGTGAACATTTCTGGCAAGACTTCAAAAGCCACTGGGCTATACTCTAATTTATTTCGCAATCGCCTGTGTCCATAAGCCAGAATTTCATTATGGTCAAAAGCTAATTGCGGCACTTGTTTTACCGGATACCAAGCGATGCCAGTCATGCGATCGGCAATCAATTCGGCTTCTTCAAATCGCACTAGGGCAAAGTAACTAACTGATAAATAACGCACACCATAACTATCAGTTGCTTCCCGTGGATCGCGATTCGGCCCGCCAAATGTATACAGTTGTTCTAAATAGAGATTGTTGACCTTAATTTTCTCCGCCATAATGCGATAAGCGGCATCTTCTAAAGACTCTCCTGGACGTACCAAAGTACCGGGAAGACTCCAATGATTTAGAAATGGTTCTTGCTGTCGCATTACTAGTAGAACTAACAGCCGATTTTGTACAGTATCTACAGAAAAAATTACATTATCAACACCAACCTTGAAATCGGCCAAAGGTTGTTGGTTTAACGGAGTTGGTATCTTTTTTGGTGAACGTCCTGGCATTCGTACAAATGCTCTCGATTAATATAGGCAACTACAGGGGCTGTGAGGGCTTGGGGATCTCTATGTTCGCGGTACGCTGTTGAGGAAACATCTAGACCGGTCAGACTAGCGATCGCAATTTTCCCTCCCAGCTTTTGCACTACCTCTGAACTAGACTCATCTATTACATATCCGGGTCGCGGTACAATCAGTAGTTGCACTTCCTGTAACAAATCTTCAATGCGATACCAACGTGGTAGCTGACTCAGTAAATCTGAACCAACAATCAACGTCAATTCCGCGTCTTCACCCCAAGTAAGCTTGGCTTTTTCCACTGTTTCCAGCGTTCTGAAGCTACTCAATTCTTGTTCCAAAGCAATATTGTGCCGTGGTGCGTCTATATCCGCAATCAACAGTCGCAACATTGCCGCCCGATGTTCTAAGGGTGTTTGATGAGACTTAAACGGATTATCCGCCGCCCAAACCGCTACCCAATCATAACGCTCAGACAACCAACTCAGAATTTTTTGATGTCCAGCAGTTGGTGGATCGGCACTAGTTCCAAACAAAGCAACTCTCATAGTAATTCGTAATTCGTAATTCGTAATTCGTAGTTCGTAATTAAGACATACCGAAAGAGTAATTATTACCTCTGTGTACTCAGCGCCTCTGCGGTTCGTTTCTTAGTTTCTTCAGTCAACACCCGTAACCCCTCAGAAATTTCCACTTCTACAGCTACAGGACGATCCAAGAGCCGTGTTTGTTGTGGCAAACTAGCAACTGAAGCGGCGGTACGCTGACGAATTGTTGCCAACGACTCCAACGGCTGCACCCGTTCACCTTCTTGGACTACTAACTGCAACAAAGGTTCTTCGTCCAGAAGACTTTCACCTAAAAGTCCCAACCTGTCTGCTTTTACCTTTCCTCCCGTAAACGAGCGAAAAATCTGCTTGCGTCCTGGATAAGTAACTTTACCACTAGACTGTTTCATCACGGGGATGCCATCAATGTCTACAAGTTTATAAACTCCATTGACAGGCGAACCTGTAACTAGTCGCGTTCCCAATCCGTAACCATCAATTTGCGCCCCAGCAGCTTTTAATCTGGCAATTTCCCACTCATCCAAATCACCACTGGCAAAAATTGGCACACCGGGAAGGAGCGATCGCACCTGTTTTGATAAGGTAACTAAATCTCCTGAGTCCAATCTCACTCCTGTTAATTGCATTTCCCCGGAATTTACTTTTTCGGCCAAGCGCTGGGCAGCAGCAATGGTATCGTAAGTATCAATTAGTAATGGCGCACCCGGAAAATAGCGATGAAATGCACTAAAAGCTTGTTCTTCAGTGCCTTCTATTGCTGACAATGCCATCACCAAGGCGTGTGCCATCGTACCACTTGGCTTTTGTCCCAGTTGTAGCGCCGCTAACACATTGGAAGTGGAATCTAACCCACCCGCCAACGCCGCCCGCGCCGCCCACAAAGACCCTTGGGGACTAAATGCTCGTCTGGTGCCAAATTCTAAAAGTGTTGCTGATTCCCCCGCTACATCCCGCAACCGTGCTGCTTTTGTGGCAATCAAAGTCTGGTAATTAATCGTATTCAGCAGGTAAGTTTCTACTAGTTGCGCTTGCCAAAGAGGTGCTTCCACCCGCAACAATGGTTGATTGGCAAACACAGCCGTCCCTTCTGGTACTGCCCAAACATCACCCGTAAACTTTCCCTCAGCTAAAAGTGACCAAAAGCGATCGCCTGCGTGAGCAAAAATTCCCGTTGCCTGTAATGCCGCAATTTGCGCGGAACTAAAGCGGATTTTGGCTAAATATTCCAATGCTTGCGTTAGCCCCATTGCAATCAAATAACCAAAACCCTCTGGCAATCTTCTGACAGACAATTCAAAGCTTGCCCGTCGTTGTTCTATACCTTCGCCTGTGTAACAAGCTGCCATCGTCAACTGGTAAAGGTCGGTCAGCAAGCTGTAGTCATCGGCAGAAAGGTTCAGTTCCGGGTTCTGCTGGCTTTGCTGTTTATATACATAGTCCAAATCTGGCAAAGTTGTCATGCAAGAGCTTCCTTACAAGATGCTTCTTTTATTTATGGTAATATTTACCATAAATAATGTCAACTCCCTGCAAGTATATTGTCTGAGATTGCCGTAGAACAGTAGATTTATCGGTAGCTTAATACTAACTTCATCAAATACTTAATGTTTTTTAATAGTAATGGCTAGTAATAATGTTAATTATATCGGGCGGCTAATGAAGAAAAATAATATCCTGTCAGAGAAAGTTTGTTTTGCTTCGCTCTTTTCCCAAATGGGTTGAAAGAAACAACTATGTTACAATTAGAATCGAAGAGAAAAGCTTGACTTTTTGACAAGCTAAAGTATTGCAAAGTTATCTGAATAAACATTGCATATATTCTCAATATATTGAGAATATATGCAACGCTTCAATATCAGTATTAGAGTATAGGTAGCACAATTAAAGCGGCTCGAAAAAAGGAGTCCAATATTATGGCTATTTCCAACATCATTGCGAACATAACCAAGTATATTTCTGAAGCTGCAATGCGGATTTTTGGACCTAATGATGACGCTTATCCTGCTACAGGCGTACAACCTTTTACAGGTGAGCCTTACGATAAGCGTAAAGATGATAATAATTAGGTGCTGATATAGTAGGTGCTGATACGGCATGTGAAAAATATTTATGAACAAAAAGATCCCCGACTTATTGAAGAAGTCGGGGATCTGATTTTTTCGGTGGAGAACCAATCAAATAGGATTGCTATTGTTGCGTTGCGATTGACATAAACTACTTAGTAACAGATTGTCTAGCCGAAAATATTTGTTGTGCCGTTAGTTGCAAGTTAGGAAAGATTAAGGAGATAAGTCGATCGTTATTTTGAAATAATTGTTTTTGATACTCATCCTTTATGAGGTTGCAAATTGTCACCGTTGGCTGTTTGGGTTTGCCAATATATTGTCTGCCACCAATACCTAAATAATCAACAATCCAATATTCAGGAATTCCTAACAGGGCGTAGTCTTCGGCTCTACGGGCGTAATCGTTTTGCCAGTTTGTGCTGACAACTTCAGCAATCAGTTTGATTGAGTTTCCTGATATAATTACAGCTTGTTGTTGCCATAATGGTTCATTAATTAATTGAGTTTGGTCTAACACAATTACATCGAGGCGAAAAGCTGTTTCTGTTCCTAAGAGTTTGATTAGACAGCGATGGGGAATAAAGTAGCTTAGATCCTGACGCTCATTTTCTACATTTAGCTTTCGCCCAATCAATGCAGATACTTGCTCGTGTGGCCCGGTTGGTTCCATCTCAATTAATTCACCATCAATTAGTTCATAGCGATCGCACTCACCGTAATGGCTAATAAATTCATCAACGGTTAGAACTTTTGAGGCTGATTGAACCATTGTGATTATTCCCAAAAATCGTAGAGTGTACGTAAGTCCTAATATAATTCAACCCACTTACTTAAGATAAAGGCGTGAGTTTTTCCTCACGCCTTTTTATTTAAACTTTTCGATCGCCGATTGCTAAGAGTTCCAGAATCGCTCCATTTGTCCAGCCGAAACCAACTTCGTTAGAACTATATCCAAAGCAGATTTCGTCGGAAACGTTGATAGAACAGCGTTCAACATCATATTTCTCAACTAGGGTATTGTGACGCTCGAATTCTTTAACTGCCATAGCGAGAAATTTATTGGCAATGCGATCGCCTTCTGTATGATATCCATAGCGGTGAAGTCCCTGGACGGCAACTAATGTTAATGGGGCCCAGCCAAGGGGAGCATCCCACTGGTTGCCGGTGACACGAGTACTGGTAAAAATTCCGCCTGGGGCTTCAAACAAAGAGAGATTTTCTACGACGCGTTTGGCTTGAGTTGGAGAAGCAATTCCCAGCCAGAGAGGATAGAACGTGGTAGCAAATTCGTAGCGGCGGCGTTTTCCACTCTGGAAATGATAGTCGAAATATAATCCTTGTTCTTCATCCCAAAGAAATTCATCGATCCGATCGCGGCGGATATCTGCACGATCGCTCCATTGTTGTTCTAGTTCTTCGTTGCCGAAAATATGGTTAATTTTCGCTAAATCTTGTTCCACTTGATACAGGAAACTGTTGAGGCACACAGGAGCGTAGTGGAGGATATCAGCACTGAAGGGGCCAAATCGGTTGGTGATATCAAAACCGGACTCGCGCATGGTGCGATCGCTTTTGTAAAATAGATTAGTCAGTTCGTCATTTTCGCGATCGTAGTAAAGATTGACATCGTAATCTTCAACCTCAAAGGTTTGGTAATATTCCTTGACGCGATCGTAATGGCTTTTTCCCTCTTCATCTCGCTCGGAAAACAAAACTTCTGGCGCCGGGCCTTCGCCAAAGGCATAAAATCTGGATAAGCCGGTTGCAGCATTCAGATGGGGCGGTACTACCCAGTAATAATAAAATTGCTCTAATAGCGGTACGGTTGCCTTTAACCACTCTTCATCTTGGGTGTGCTGGAATAAGGCCAAAACCATCATACTCAGGACAGGGGGCTGCGATCGCGACAGCATATAAGTCCGGTTGGCGTTGAGGATGATGCCGTAATGTTGCACTTGGTACAACAATTGATCGACTTGACTTTGTGCTAGCTCTAATTCTCCATCGTGCAAAAGTCCTAGCAATATAAAGTAGCTGTCCCAGCCATACATTTCGTTGAAGCGACCACCTGGTACGACATAAGGCCCTGGTAGGTATAGTAACCCATGCTCTTTAATCGCTTCTGCTTCTGCTGGCAAAGTGCGAATTTCTAGCTGTTGCATATCTTTTGGAGATAGCGATCGCTCTAACACGGTCTGAATGTTGGGACAATCTTCTGAGGGGGAAATGTAGACAATCCAGGGAGTGTCGGTTTTATGGTCTAGTTTGGTATCCTTGGCAGATTGTAATAAGTGTTCGTGCGATCGCGTTAAAGTTTTCCACATTTTTTTGATGTGGAGACGCACAGCTTCAATCTGCGCGGTGGTAAGTGTTGGAGTCATAATTACAGAATTGTTTTTTTAACGCATAGGCGCTTCGCCTTCCCGCAGGGTAGGAACGCCAAGGGAAGCGCAGAGGAACGCTGAGGTTTTACAGGGTTCTCTCTGCGTGGGACAAGATTTTTGTTTTTACTCGGCAGTGCTAATTAAGAGGGCAACTGGGAAATGGGTGAGGGCTGTTGCGATTGATAGGGTTTCTGTAGCTTGTAAGGGTTGCTGGGTTAGGACGTTTTTCCAAGTGGGGGAAGTTCCGGGGGGTAGTTGCAGGTGCGTATCTTGCCAAACTGACTCGCCCAAGGGATTGTCTCCTGGCTGGATGAGGCTGGTTAAAAAGCGGGGCGCGATCGCGATCGCTGTTTGATTCCCCTCCCGCCGTGCAAAGGCGATAATATGATTGGCGTAGGTTCCCTGAACTTCTAACGGTAAATAATCGCCGTCCTGGAATAAGGAGACATAGTTTGTTCTGGCTTGGAGTAATTGAGCCGTTAAAAACAGTTTGATTCTGCCGTCTGTTTTGTCGTTTAGTAACTCCTGAATTAGTCCCAAAATGTCTGTTTTTGACTGTTCGCGGATAGCGCTTAAGTAAGTACGTCGCTGTTCAAAATCCACAGGACGGCGATTATCTGGATCTACTAGACTCAGTTCCCAAAGTTCCGTTCCCTGGTATAAGTCGGGTACGCCGGGTGCGGTAATTTTCAGTAGAGTTTGGGAAAGGGAATTGAAGATACCGTACTCTGCAATTCGCTGTTGAAATGGACGAAAGGCTTCTAGAAATTCCCCGGATATACCAGGATCGAGTACTTTCTCTATGAAGGAGGTACAAGCTTCTTCATACTCGCTATCAGGTCGTAACCAGGCTGTATGCACCTTGGCTTCTCGTATTGCTTTTATTATATAGTCTTTCACCCGTTCCACGAAGGAGGCATGTTCGTGTTCGGCAAAGGGAAACGCCCCTACTAGGGTTTGATAGAGAAAATACTCGTCGTTGCGATCGGGCATCGCAAACCCGTGGCGATCGCTCCGATGTCCTCGATTAATCGCACTCCAGGTATTTACCTGCTGATCCCATTCATTAGGGATTTCTGAGAGAACATTCAACCTGGCTCGCACATCTTCGCCGCGTTTGGTGTCGTGGGTGGCGGTGGTGTTCATTGTGTGAGGCCAGGTTTCTTGGTGCTGTTTGTTAAAGGCATGAAATTTGGCTAATTCAATGCCAAAATGTCCGGGATTTCCGCCGACTTCATTCAGCGACAGCAACCGATTGTAAACATATAATGTGGTGTCTTCTACGCCTTTTGCCATTAGCGGGCCGCTGTATTGCTGCATTCGCAAGACAAAATATATCCACTGTTCGCGTTCTGTTTGAGTCAGAGAATTATCAAACTCTAGCAGCATTAACTTTTCAATAAAATTCAGTTCGTTCTGCAACAGGGGCACTTGTTCTTTGGCTTGGCGAATTACTTCTTGAATGGTAGCGCGATCGCTATCTCCAATTCCATCGGGTGTAATGTAGGTGCGGTAAATTGGGAACAGTGTCAAAACTTCGGCGATCGCTCTTTTTAGTCCATTCAGTGTAAAATCATTGCCATAGCGATATTTGCTGGAAACGTTTTTTAACAAAAGAGCCAGATTATCAATATCACCTGCTAAATTCTTTTCCAAAATCAGGTGCTTTTTATCCTTCACTACTGAGGCATAATCTACTCTGGAGCTAATAAAGTTTTGGTAAATTTTATCGAGGGATGATTCATTTTCTGTTTGACAAAATACCCCATTTACATAATTTAAAAAGTCGTATCCAGACGTACCTTCTATTTTCCAGTTTTCCGGCAACTCTTCGGTGAGTTCTAAAATCTTCTCGACGGTGATATAAACATCTCCCATCTTTTCTTGCAGTCTTTCGAGATACTGAATTGGGTTATAAAGTCCATCAATATGGTCAATCCGTAAACCAGTAAATTTGCCTTCTTCAACCAGCTTTTGAATTAGGCTGTGGGTATTATTAAAAACCCGCACTTCTTCAACTTTAACGGAAATCAGTTCATTAACAGTAAAGAAACGACGGTAATTCATTTCCTCCGCGCCAACTTTCCAGAAGGCGAGGCGGTAAAACTGGTCGTTTAGTAATTCATCTAGAAGGTTAAAGCTTTCTGAATTACCGGGTTCTCCGTTAAAAGTTTTGATATTTTCGTCAATAAACTCGCGGATGGTATCGTTTGTGGTATAGAGTTCCCAAAGCAATCCTTTAATAAATGCGATTTGGTCTTGTCGCTGTTTTCCGGCAACTTCTGATGGCACACTTTTGAGAATGTAGAGAATCCCCAATAGCTTAATAAAATCGGGATGATTGCGTCCGAGTGTACGCGTGAGTTTACCTAAATTCTGAGTGATAAATTTTGTGTAAGACTCTAACCGGAGTGGCAGTTTCAAGCTGTAATAGTTGACGGTTAAACCGTTTTGTTCGTATTGCAGTTGAATGTGTCCGTTTTCCAGGGATGTACCATAGAAATCTCCCAGCAGAGGCGCGAGAATTCGCTCTTGGCGATCGCCAAAGGGAGCATTCCAAGAAAGATCGAAGTAATCGGTATAGCTGGAATCTGGGCCGTGTTCCAATACGTCCATCAAGTAATCGTTTTCGCTGCTATAGGCCATGTGGTTGGGCACAATATCTTGTAACCACCCCATACCAAGGGATTGGATTTCAGCAACTAATGCATCAAAGGACTCATTAGTTCCCAGTTCTGGGTTAAGTTGAGTGGCATCTACTATATCGTAGCCGTGCGTACTCCCGGATCTGGCTTTGAAAATGGGGGAAGCATATAAATCGGAAACACCTAAGTCTGCTAGATAAGCTGCGATCGCTTTGGCGTTGTCAAAGCCAAACTGAGGTGTAAACTGAATTCGATAAGTGGCGGTAGGAATTCGCATATTTTTTTAGTAGGGAGTGGGGAGAGACGCGATGAATCGCGTCTGTACAAAGCGGGGAGTAAGGGGGATGAGGTTTTGAGAGTAAACGCTGAACCTTTTAGAGAATATTTGAAAAGTCCTCTTCACGGTAGTGAAACATTCTAGATCCCCCTAAATCCCCCGATAAATTGGGGGACTTTGATTCCGGTTCCCCCCTTTTTAAGGGGGGTTAGGGGGGATCAATAAGTGCCTAAAACCACAGCCAACTACTTTTCAAACAACCTTTTAGCTCGAACATTAAGCCTTATTGCTCGAACCTTAAGCCTTATTGTTTGAACATTAAGCCTTATTGTTTGAACATTAAGCCTTATTGCTCGAACCTTAAGCCTTATTGCTCGAACCTTAAGCCTTATTGTTTGAACCTTAAGCCTTAATGTTTGAACATTAAGCCTTATCGTTTGAACATTAAGCCTTATTGCTCGAACATTAAGCCTTATTGCTCGAACATTAAGCCTATGAATCTGAAACTTTAAGTTCTAACTCTCTCCTTCATCCTTTTTCATAGAGTACTAAACTAGTAGGTTGCAATTTAACTTCTTCACCCACAGACAGATGTTCAGGAGCTTCAGAACCATGCCCAGACCATGAGGTATCAGCAGAGTCTAACAATTTATTGGCATTTTGCTCAAACGGCAAAGCCACTGTCACTGGCGACGAATTGAAATTCATCACAAATATTATTTCACTCGATTCGCACCAACGGCGCACGATGACTACCTCTTTCTCTTCATCGCTAGTCGCTTCGATGAAATTGCGGTCTTGGTTGAGAAGTGCTGGATGTGTCTTCCGTAAATTAATTAACTGGCGATACCAATCCCAGAGAACTTTGTGCTTACCTTGATTGCGTAATTCCCAGTTGAGTTTAGACTTTAGGAAAGTTTCTGACGATTCGGGATCTGGGGGATCATCTGCGAAGTGAAATGCCTCAAATTCTTGTCTGCGTCCGGCTCGAACTGCTTGAATTAAATCGGGATCGGAGTGACTGACAAAGTAAATGAAGGGTGCTGTTTCGCCGTATTCTTCTCCCATGAACAACAGGGGTAAATTGGGCGACAGTAGCACAGCGCCAGCAGCTAACTTTAATCCTTCAAAAGAGATCCGCTGGCTGAGGCGTTCTCCTTTCATTTGATTGCCGATTTGATCGTGATTCTGAATGCAGACTGTAAACTGTGACAAAGGGCGATCGCGGCAAGATAGGCCATGAAATCGTTTGCGATCGGGCGAGTGTTTCCAATCGTAGACAAAAGTATCGCTATAAGCTTTTGCTAAATCAGCACATTTTCCAAAATCTTGATAATATCCTTGGCGATCGCCTGTCAACAGTGCGTGCAATGAATGGTGAAAATCATCACTCCACTGAGCATCGAGTCCATATCCACCCAATTCTGCTGGACGAATTATTCGCGGATTATTCAGGTCACTTTCGGCAATTAAATGGCGTTTCCACTTTTGCCCTTGTTGTGAGAAATGATGAACTGCTTCCGCCAGTTCCCACAGAAAATGCTTCGCCCCCAAGTCATAAATTGCTTGAATGGCATCCAGGCGCAATGCATCTATGTGGAAGTCGCGCACCCAGTAAAGCGCATTTTCGATAAAATAATTTCGCACACCCTGACTATGGGCATCGTCGAAATTCAGCGCTTCGCCCCAAGGCGTTTTATAGGTTTTAGTAAAGTAGGGCGCGAACTGACTCATATAGTTGCCTTCTGGCCCAAAGTGGTTATACACCACATCCAGCACAACGGCAATTCCGTGTTGGTGGCAAGCATTTACCAGTTGCTTCAGTTCGGCTGGGCTACCGTAGGAATTTTGGACAGCATAAGGGTAAACGCCATCATAACCCCAGTTGCGGTATGCAAGAGAAGCTTCAATATGGGTATCTCCCGGAAACTGGGAGATGGGCATGATTTCAATGGCGTTAATTCCCAGTTCTTTCAAATCCGGTAAGCGGGGAATAATACCCGTGAAACTTCCTTCAGGCGTGAAAGTCCCAACGTGAACTTCATAGAAAATCATCGACTCCACAGGAATGCCAGTCCACCCTTCATCAGTCCACTCAAACTGTTGATCGACAATTTGAGACGGGCCATGCACCCCTTCAGGTTGATACTGCGATGCGGGATCGGCAAAGTTGTCTTGCCCATTTAAGACATACCGATAAAGCGTGCCCGGATACACATCGTTAATTTTCGTGTGCCAGTATCCCTCAGACTGAGGCTTGAGGGGAATTAACTGCTCTTCAGGCGTCAAAATTTTTACCGTGACGCTCTCTAATAGCGGAGACCAAACTGTAAATTCACACTCTCCGTTCCCCAAGTAGTTAGCACCAATTCTCACGCAGTATCCTCCCATCAGTTCAGTTTGTTGTGCCGAATCATGGCGCGATCGCAAAAGTCATTGATTGCACAATGTTTACAAACTACGCCAGATAGCATGATGGTTGGTCTACCGGGCTTTTAGCTAGCACCTGTAGGCGGATTTTTGACCAGAATAAATTCTCTCTAACGACAAATTAAGGAGACAGGAGGTAGGGGGTAGGAATTTTGAAACCCACGGCGGTGTGCAAAGCCTGGTGTAGCTGCGGTTTCTAAGGGTCTATTTAACTTAAGTTGACTTGCAGCTACCATCAACACAGTATGCCGATTGATATGTATTAGAACGCTTACCAAATATGGTGTAGCGGTTATCGCGGATTTGTTCGTAAAAGCGATCGCCTGCCCATTTCATCCCCGGTAAGGCTCGATAAGCGTCTACAAATATACTTCCTGCTGGTAATAACCGCCCAATTTCTTCAGCGGCGTTACTACCTTGCCAACGTCTCTGAGGGTCATTGCCATCAATTAAAATCATCCCCTGTTCGCAGTCTTGGGCTGTAATTCCCCACCGTAAAAGTGTCTGCTCATCTTGCATAGGACTGTAGCGAAACAGCTTTCCTTGGTCTAAGGTTTCTAGCAATTGCACTAGGGTAACGCAGAGATTACAATTTCCGTCGTAGATTACGTAGTAATTCATAAAAATAACGGCTCTTTGGCAATTGAATTGTCGGAGTGTCTAAAACACAACTTTGGTATTCTAGCTTAGAAAACCGTGGCGATCGCTCTTGCCTGAGTAACGCAGTAGTAAATAATCCGAGCCACCTCAGCCAAAACAAAATTTAATTCATTAAATATGCATAATGTCGTCTAGCTTAAGTTGTAAATTTGGCAAGATAGCAGACGAAATACTATCTCCTAAGTGATATTGTTGCTACTGGTATATACCGTTAACTAACTGACAAACAGTAAATGTGGGTTGTTTAGGATTGCCGATAAATTGCAAACCACCCAAGCCACGAAAGTCCACAATCCAATATTCTGGGATATTAAGAAAAGCATATTCTTCCACTTTTCTTGCATAATCATCTTGCCAATTTATTTATATATAAATTACTATTCCCACAAAAAATAATTAGCATTCTTATTTTTTAACAAAAAAATCTTGTGTATTGATTGCTATTTAATATATAGTCTTTTCTCGTACACACATTGGCAGAAGAAAATACTGGATGCTTGCGATATGTAAGTATATCCTTTAGTTTCAGATTTTGTATCTTAAAACACCAATTACCTAATAAAAAAGTATGGCTAATATCACTGGAACCCCTCTAAACGATGTTCTTAACGGTACTATTGGCAACGATGTAATCAATGCACTGAATGGAAATGACAACCTTGATGGTAGAGATGGTAATGATATTCTAATTGGCGGATTGGGTAGAGATATCTTAGTTGGTGGAGCAGGATCTGATATCTTCCGTTACAACAGTGCTTTAGAGGGTGGCGATATTATCAATGACTTAAAGGCATCTCAAGGTGATAAAATCCAAGTTTCTGCATCTGGATTCGGAAGTGGACTCGTAGTAGGACAATTACAACGTTCTCAATTAACTCTCGGTAGTGCTTTCACCAATCCTAACCAACGCTTTAGAGTTGACACCAGTAGCTCGATTCTATTTTTCGACAAAGATGGTAGCAGTTCGCAATTTGGCTCCGTCGAAATTGCTAAAATAAACGGCGTTAACGGCCCTCAAATTATCGAAGTAATCGCCTAGAATATTTTTGGTTTTAGATTCTAGGGTGGGGTGCCGTAGCTAGATAAACTATGGCACCATTAGCAGACATCAAAAAAATCAGAAGCCGAGTTTCGTAAATTTAAAAACCTAGTTATAGAAAAATATTCAATTTCAATTTTCTCATATTATTAAAACAACAATATATTTAATAATTTATTTTTGTAGGTTGGGTTGAGCTTTAGCGTTATCCAACAAACCTTGCTTTTAGCTTGGGTTTCGTTCTTCAACTCAACCTACACATTTTTATTTTTTAGCCAAAACCTACGTAGTATTACAAAGCGATCGTTGCATTTAAATAACACGACAACACAAATATTAAACGGCTTGTTCTCAAACATCGCCCCCAGTTTCCAGTTATCATGCCTTTGGGATGGTATTTGCTTAGTTTTTTCATTAATGAGAAAATATTCATGAGATACAAACTCTTGGGCAAAAGCGGGTTAAGAGTCTCTGAACTCTCCTTGGGAACCATGACCTTTGGTGAAGATTGGGGTTGGGGTGCATCTGTTGACGAAAGTCGGAAAATCTTTGATAGCTATGTAGAAGCCGGGGGAAATTTCATTGACACTGCTAACGGTTATACGGATGGTAGCAGTGAAAAAATTGTCGGTGAGTTGATTGCTAAAGAACGGGAACGCTTTGTAGTTGCGACAAAATATTCCTTTCCCTTGCAGATGAATAACAAAAAGGGCGACCCTAATGCCAGTGGAAACCATCGCAAGAACTTAATTCAGTCTTTAGAAGGTAGCCTGAAACGACTGAATACCGATTACATTGATTTATTCTGGTTGCACGCTTGGGATTTCACAACACCGATTGAAGAAGTCTTGCGATCGCTTGATGATGTAGTCCGTCAAGGTAAAGTACTTTACATCGGCATTTCTGACACACCCGCTTGGATCGTTTCCCAAGCAAATACTATCGCCCAATACCAAGGATGGACGCAGTTTGTCGCCCTACAAATTGAGTATAGTTTAATTCAACGAACCCCAGAACGTGATTTGCTACCGATGGCTAAAGCCTTAGATTTAGCAGTAACACCGTGGTCGCCTTTGGGTGGTGGTGTGCTTACAGGTAAGTATAATCAGCCTCCTCAAGAGAGTAGCGAACAAGGAAGATTAGTAAATCCAGCATTTGGAACTATTTCAGAACGGAATTTAGCGATCGCTCAAGTTGTCAGTGAAGTTGCAACCGAAATTGGACACACACCTTCACAAGTAGCATTAGCTTGGTTACACGCTCAAAGTGGTGTGATTATTCCGATAATTGGGGCACGTAAATTAACGCAGTTTCAAGATAACTTAGCTTCTTTAAATATCACCCTTTTGCCAGAACATTTGCAACGTTTAAATGAAGTGAGTCAAATTGAACTGGGTTTTCCCCATGACTTTTTGCACAGTGATGTTATTCGCGATCGCCTTTTCGGTGGTACATTTAATACCATAGAAAACCATCGAATTTAACTAATAGTAATAAACAGTAACATATTCAGGCATTAATTCAATCCATCGTCAGAGAGTTTCGCCAAATCTTGCAATTCTGTAAAGTTAGATTTAAAAGGCATTAACAACGTAGAATCATGAGCGACAACAGCATTACATCACGTTTGTACCCTACCCGCATTGACATTCCTGCTGAAGCACGAGTGCAAATCGTGGTACTTCTCAACCAAACTTTGGCAGCTACTTCCGATCTTAAAACCCAAGCAAAGCAAGCGCACTGGAATGTTAAAGGTACTGACTTTTACCAGTTACATTTATTATTTGATGAACTTGCTGGCGAATTGGAAGGATACATCGATATGGTCGCTGAACGCGTCACAGCTTTAGGCGGATACGCTTTTGGAACAGCCCGCGCCGCAGCTAGTAATTCAATTTTGCCAGAATATCCCTTAGATATTTTGGATGGTAAAGACCATGTAACAGCCTTGTCAGATCGTTATGCATTCTATGCTAAACATCTCCGACAAGCGATCGATAAAACTGATGAATTAGGCGACCTCGATACCGCCGACCTTTACACCGAAATTTCCCGCACCATTGACAAACGACTCTGGTTCTTAGAAGCTCATCTGCAAGTAGCAGAAATTAAGGCAGAGAATGGCAAAGCGGCTACTACTAAAACTCAAAAGATACCTGCTGGTGTAAAGTAAGCACTTCTGAGAAAAGTAGTCTTTCGTAAATCTAAATAGTATCTTTTTGGTAAGTACGTCACTTTTAAGTGCGTACTTTTCATTTATATATATATCCTTTAGTATTGAAATAGTTCAAAACTAGCTCGAAAAATTCCAGAATATCTTCGACAAGTGATACATCAAGATTAATACTGCAACTTGAATAAGCTAGTCGGTTAGTGAAAAAGTATCCTAATTCCATTCGATTACTAACTCTTGTACAAAGGCGATTCATCGCGTCTCTTCTACAATTAATCGCGTCTCTAAATACTCATTAACAACGAGGTAAATATATGTCTCAAAATACAATTACCCACCTAATTCACGATCGCAACTCCCGTGGTCACGCTAAAATGGGCTGGCTCGATAGTTATCACACATTTTCCTTCGGTAGTTTTTACGATCCCAACCGTATGGGATTTCGCTCTCTGCGAGTGATTAACGACGATCGCATCGCCCCTGGTGCTGGATTCCCTACCCACAGCCATCGGGATATGGAAATCCTCACTTATGTCTTAGAAGGTGCTGTAGAGCATAAAGACAGCTTGGGTACTGGCTCGGTGATTCGTCCCGGTGATGCCCAGATTATGAGCGCTGGAACTGGAATCAGTCACAGTGAATTTAATCCTTCGCCAGATGAACCACTACACTTGCTACAAATCTGGATTCTTCCCGATCGAAAAGGAATAACGCCAAGATACGAACAAAAATCTTTTCCTCTCGAAGAAAAGCGCGGCAAATTACGCTTAATTGCTGCTAAAGATGGGCGCGATGGTGCTGTAACAATTCACCAAGATGTTGATTTATACACATCTGTTTTAGAGTCAGGTGATGTTGTTAATTATCAAGTTAAACCTGGTCGCTATGCCTGGTTACAAATAGCGCAAGGCATAGTTAACTTAAATGGTGAAGAACTCAGAGCCGGTGATGGTGTACAAATCAACGGTGAAGAACAGCTAGAAATTAGCACTAACATTGGCGGCGAAATCTTGCTTTTCGATTTAGGCTAGTATCTCCTTTATCTGTTAAAAGGCTCATTTAAATGAGCCTTTTACTCAGAATATTACGTTGACTAATTAAGTATGTTTGCGGGTTCCGTGAAGGCAAAGAAAATCTTGGAAATGCTAGCAGAACGTCTCAGAGTGCTTGGTGTAAATCCAGATTCTTTGGTTTAGGATGTGCTTTGGGGTAAATTATGGCGATCGCAATCTCCGACAACCAAGCCACAAGTCTAAAAAACTGCTGAACGAGTATCAAAGACTCATTAATGGAGTTAAAAGCCTCTTTAATGAAGCTCAAAGACTCATTAATGGAGTTCAGAAACTCTTTAATGAGTATCAAAGCCTCATTAATGTAGTTCAAAGCCTCTTTAACGAGTATCAAAGACTCATTAATGGAGTTCAAAGCCTCTTTAATGAAGCTCAAAGACTCATTAATGGAGTTCAGAACCTCTTTAATGAGTATCAAAGGCTCATTAATGGAATTCAAAGACTCGTGGATAAATCAATTTAACGCGAAATAGGCGATGATCGCTTACAGGAATTCTTCAAAATAGGCGACAGATGCCAACCTATAAAGCCAAATTAAATTCTCACTTTCTTAATTACGAATTACGAATTAAATCTTCTACTCTCGCCACCACTTGCCCTAATCTCTCAGCATCAGGAGATTGGATACGCTGCAATATCTCCCAGGCTGGCTGCAAATAATCTAGAGCTTGATTGTAATCGCCCTGTTGTTCTGCTATATGCCCTAACCACCACAACGTCGCCGCCTGAGTTTGGACATCACCGATTTGTTCAGTGATAGCGAGGGATTGTTGATAAAGGGCGATCGCATCTTCTATTTCTCCTCTATTGGCTTTGAGTCTCCCCATTTCGTGCAACGTCACCGCCTGAGTTTGGACATCACCGATTTGTTCAGTGATAGCGAGGGATTGTTGATAAAGGGCGATCGCATCTTCTATTTCTCCTCTATTGGCTTTGAGTCTCCCCATTTCGTGCAACGTCGCCGCCTGACCTTTGACATTACCGATTTGTTCTCTGATAGCCAGGGATTGTTGATAAAGGGCGATCGCTTCTTCTATTTCTCCCCGATTCGCTTTGAGTATCCCCAATTGGTTCAACGTTGCCGCCTTACCTTGGATATTACCTGTTTGTTCAGTGATAGCGAGGGATTGTTGATAAAGGGCGATCGCTTCTTCTATTTCTCCTTGATTGGCTTTGAGTATCCCCAAGTTGTGCAACGTCGCCGCCCGAGTTTGGACATCACCAATTTGTTCAGTGATAGCGAGGGATTGTTGATAAAGGGCGATCGCTTCTTCTATTTCTCCCCGATTGGCTTTGAGTATTCCCATTTCCTGCAACGTCTCCGCCTGAGTTTTGACATCACCGATTTGTTCAGTGATAGCGAGGGATTGTTGATAAAGGGCGATCGCTTCTTCTATTTCTCCCCGATTGGCTTTGAGTATCCCCAAATAATGAATAATTGATGCTTGTTCTTGTTTATCTTCTAAGGGACAAAGGCTTAACGCTTGTTGATAACGTTCTAGTGCCTGATTAACCTCACCAACTTGGCTCTCACAATAACCCATCTCCTTGAGAACGCGATAGTCTTTAGTAATTTCTAGAGTTGATTTGCACAGTTGCACTGCTTCTCTAAAACGACTTTGATACAACCAGCGATTTGCTAAACTGCTAGCTATGTCGGCTGATTTTTTTCCTTCCTTCCCCAACAACGCCAACCTGTGAATTTCTAGCTTTTGTTCCTCGCTTGATGTTTCCGCGTCTTCCCACCACAGGCGATACAACACCTCAGCCGCTTGCTTATACAAACCTTCCCCATCTTCCGATAACTGCACAGGCAAAATACGCGGCACTCGCAACGCCTCATCATGGCTCACTTCCAACAGTCCCAACGCCACTGCCCGACTCATATAATCTGACAAATTGGCGATATTCTCACAAACCGCCGCTAAAGCTTCCCTCGGTACTGGTAACTCAAACACCAAACCCCGTGACAACATCTCCCGCATGGTTTTATCCATCTGTTGCAACAGCGCCTCAGCTAAAACTTGCTCTCGCAACTCCACCGGATCTGCTGCTAACCGATTTAAAATTACTGCTTGATCAACTGTTGTATTTTGCAGAATCTTATCCAACCATTCCAGCAACCGGGGATTCCCATCCGCCAACTTCTGCGCCTGTAACTTCAACGCCTCATTCACCTGAGATTTATCACCAAAAGCAGTGAGGCGATTAAACTTTTTTCGCAAATCTGCACCTTGCAATCCATCCAACGGCTGCTTGTAGAAATGCTGCAACTGGGTAAATTCAAAATCGTAACGGCAGGTAATAATGATGCGGTGGGACGTTGAATTTTCTCGAATTGCCCAAACTAAAGCCTTCAACACCTCTGCTGCTTCCGGTTGCAACACATAACCATCGTTGCGGGGTTCTAAATTTCCCTCAAAGTCATCCAGCACCAACAAAAACGGCTTCGCTGCATCATGTAACTGTTGGAAAACCCTCCGCAACCGAAATTTCAATTCCTCATCGTAATTTTGCAGGCTTTTACGTTGTTCGCTGTCATCCAACTTTTCCGCCAACCGACTCACCAAACTACCTTCATCAATACGTCCCACCCAAACAACCCGCTCAAAATTCGGCAGGCGATCGCACAGCCTAGCTGCTAAACTACTTTTACCCAAACCACCCATACCATGAATCAACACACCAACTTCATCGCTGGGCTGACTTAGCACCCGCAAACAACTTTGCAATTGCCGACGACGACCAACAAAACTCTCTCGCGTCGGGACTTTCACCTTACCCGCAGGATCTAAAAACTGGGTAGAAACAGAAAGCGGTGGTGCTGGTTTCCGTCCACGAGTCCGCAAAGGTGTGACTAATGAACTTGGTAAATTACCTGCTGCATAAAGCCGCAATAAATGCCAATCCCGCGCCTTGTTCTTAATTAATGTTTGATAAGTACAAGCAACAGCCTCAATGATTTGCTTTCCGGCTGACAATTCCTCATATAATGCGGCTGCTGCGGCTGTAGCATCAGGATCTAAAACCTTTTGACCCCAACCCAAAACCGCTTTTGCACCCGATTTGAGCAATTCTTCAGCCATTGACGGCACAGAACCCGAATTGCCAGCTTGCCCAGTGCGACAACCAGAGAGGAAGATGAGTTTAGGCAATCGAAATTGTAATTCTTGGGCGATATCCCCAGCACTGGCATAGAAAGCTTCACCTGTTGCCGTTTCTGTAATAAAGCGGGGTTGCCCATCTTGTAAAGTAGCATGGCCCGTCAGGTGTAAAACATCAAAATAATCCCCGTCGTAACCATCAACTAAATAACCCAACTCCGACAAACAGCCGCTTTCTTCCACAGTCAAAGCTAAAGGTTGCCGCTTTGTCGCCTCCAAAATCCGTGCTTCCTCTCCCTCAAAATCCAGCACAGGCTCGACATTCAACGGCGAAGTCGCCATAAACAAAACTTGCAGCGCCCGGTTCTCTGCTTTTCCGTCAATGGTCAATTTTTTTACCGTGCTATCCGACACCCACCGCACCGGGACAATAGCCGGGACACGCTGCACTAAAAAACCATTGCCATCGTGCAGCACTTCCCAAGGCAGATGAGCAAGTTTTTCAGATGTAGCGATCGCTAACACAATCCCCTTCCCTCGATGCTTATCTAGCAAAGCTTGCAGCCAGCGATCGCTCCCATCCAACCAGTTATACAACCGCCGTCCAGTTACCGTATAATCCTCTGGCAAAAACGAAACATAATAATCTCGCTCTGCCAACTCAATCAAATCGGCGACTTCTGTTAGAGAGAGCGATCGCTTTTCATACTGGTTTGGATTATCAATAAAGTAACGTAGCTCTACGTAATTCTCATCAACTGGTTTGAGGTCGAGGTGGAGCGTTTGCACGTTCTCAATCCTGAGACTTTAGTATTTACCCCAAGTCTACCACCCCCAATTCCGTCTCTATGATTCTAAAATTTGGCGAATCTCTTCCAGGGTTGCATCCTCTAAAAGGAGTCGCCTACCATTGCGCCCGACAATCAACACCTTTTCAATTCTTTTACCAGACTGTTTGGCTTTATACTCTTGATACCACTTGCGGATTTGTTCAGCAATAGCGATCGCACCCCCAACAATACCAACGATAGTAGCAACTGTAGCTGTTACTCCTTCTCTTTCTGGTGTATTTGAACTCACTGCATAGTTACCAGATATACCAGGAATTGCCAAAAGCGCCTCTGTTGCTGCGATCGCATCTTTACCCTCAATCGCCAACTGAATTTCTGCCATAGTGTCGATCTGCAAGTAACTCCAGGCTTATTTTAAACAACTTCCCTTGGCAATTTCTTCTAAAAATTCCTAATTCTTGTCGTAAAGAATGTCTGAAAACCTAAATTTTCGGTTTTTAGTTCTCAATCAACTTACAACAAGGAGCTTAAGCCCCTTGTTTTGTTTTAGACCGCGAGACGGACTTTGCCTGTGTAAAATGAGACTGTTGGAATATATCCAAATCACGGCTATACTTTCTCATAAAACCACCAAAACACAAGGGGGCAATGGCCAAAAAGTTCTTAGTTTGGGAAAGATATATCAGACTTTAATAACTATTAGAGGTGGCTGTAATGCCGACGATTCATTTTGTGGATGGTGAAAAAGGCGGGGTAGGAAAATCTCTCTTTGCCAGGACAATGATTCAGTATTGTCTAGATAAGAGAATCCCATTTGTACCAGTGGAGACAGATAGATCGAATCCAGATGTCGCAGGGGTATATAAGGAGATATGTAAGTATGCTGTGTTTAGTGAGAATGAACGACAGGCAAATAAGGCAGATAGAATATTTGAGTGGGCGATAGAGAAGCCAGTAATTGTAAATTTAGCCGCGCAATCGCATAGAGCAGTACAAGGGTGGATTGAATCTAATCAATTACTTGAACTAGGAAGTTCGCAGGGAGTTCTGTTTTGCAAATGGTTTGTATCGACAGGAGGATACGACAGCATCAACCTGTTTGCTCAGTCAGTGAATACTTACGGTGATAAAATCCCTCATATTCTGGTGAGGAATTTAGGGCTGTGTGATGATTGGGAGCATCTAGACTCAGACTCCAACTATCAGAACATAGTAAATAAATATCAGATAAAAGTTATAGATTTTCCGAAGTTAGCATACAGAGAAAGAAACATAATTGACCAAAATCGCCTGACTTTTGCAGAGGCTAGAGAATATAAAGAATTTGGGATAATTGGGAAACAGAGAATAGTCAATTTTCTGAAGCTTGCTTATGGTGCTTTTGAGAAAGTAGGTATCTGGTATGAAAAAGTTGAGTAGGAGTCATTTGTCATTTGTCATTTGTCATTAGTACCCATGACTTCGGACAAACCTTAGAGGATGTTTGAAAAGTCTTGTTGTTGGTAGCAAAAAGTTTTAGATCCCCCTAAATCCCCCTTAAAAAGGGGGACTTTAATAAGTTTCCCCCCCTTTTTAAGGGGGGCTAGGGGGGATCAAGATGTGCTTGTATCACAGCTAACCACTTTTCAAACAACCTCTTAGCAGGAGATTGGATGGGTGTGCGATCGCGTACCCCCCCCACCATAGGCGATCGCTTTGCGAATTTGACTACAATCCTTAGAAAGAGTAGCAAAAACCTAAATGTCTAAAAAGTCGGATTCTCAGTTTCAAAATCTCTTTAGTTCACCCAAATCAACCAACTGGGACGAAAGATTAGCCCAAATAGCCTATCGCTTTAACCGAGAATATCAACGTGAAACCTTTGAACTCCCAGCAGAAGTACAGGCGATGCCGATATTCCGCGAGTGGATTGGAGGTAGTTTCTCAAGTAGAATTGCTTCCCCTTTTTGGGAAGTTGCTGAACCTAAAAAGAACCAACACTGTATAGATATTGGCTGTGGGATCAGCTTTTTAATCTATCCTTGGCGGGATTGGCAAGCATTTTTTCATGGGCAAGAAATCAGTAATGTGGCACGCGATACCCTAAATTCTCGCGGGCCACAGCTGAATTCTAAGCTGTTCAAAGGTGTTGAGTTGGGAGCAGCTCATCAGTTAAACTATTCACCAGAGCAATTTGATCTTGCGATCGCCACCGGATTTAGCTGCTATTTTCCCCTCGAATATTGGGATGCCGTACTACTAGAAGTCAAGCGGGTGTTAAAACCAGGTGGACATTTTGTATTTGACGTTCTCAATCCAGAACAGCCTTTAGCGGAAGATTGGGCAGTTCTGGAAACCTATCTGGGTGCTGAAGTGTTTTTAGAGCCTTTGGCTAAGTGGGAAAAAACGATTAAGTCCGCTGGTGCTAAAGTCGTAACGCATAAATCAGGGGAATTATTCGAGTTGTATAAGGTGCGATTTTAAAAATCTTATTACTCAGGGATAAGTGGACTCATTGGATCTAAGGAAGTTGTAAAAACAAAATAGATTACCCCAGCGCCGAGAATCATCACAGCGAGACTGAACAGCAACACCCACCGATCTGTTGGTTCGTAAGTATCTTCTTCGATATCACGACGGACAGCAAAATAGTGTCCTGTTGAGAGCCACACCGTGATTAAACCCACCAGCGAGAAGACTAAACCTAACTTCCAGCCATTGCCAGGACGGGGTACTAAAGGTACTTGGAAGGCACGCAAACGTACAATAACAACACCAAAACCTAAAAGAGCGATCCCTGTCCGCATCCAAGCGAGGTAAGTACGCTCATTTGCCAAGTGATCTCGGATTCTGGACGGATTCAGTCGTCCTGGCTTTTTTTTATCTTTTTCTTCTTCTGTAGGTTTCAATTTTAACTGCATCAATAACACCCTTATCCCCAAAGCGGCTCTTATCAAAAAAATGCGAAGGTAGTAGAAAATCTCTTTCCAGATGACTTGCACCCAGCACAATAGTTGCGCTGCTGAAATATGCCTGTTGTGATTGTACATTTTTTCCAAAATTTATTTTAATGCAGATATCGAAATAAAACAAGCCTAAAATTGAGGATAGATAAATTCAAAAAAATAGCCAAGATCGGAGAGATGTTTCACCAGTGTTTGTCCTGTTTTTCTCTGATTTTGGCTGTTACCCTATTTAAATTCAGAACAATCATTCAAAAATAGACTATGCAGTTCTATTTTAAGACTGATTGCTAGGCGCATTAGGAACTCGTGTATTTATGAGATCCTGCGATATATCTGGGATAAACCAGTTAGCCTCTTTGCTGTTTAGAACTTTTACAGTCGGGACATTCAATTCAATCGCAGCAGTATCTGGATTCCTCTTAATTACCAACTGAGTTCCATCAAGGATCTTCAGAGCAGCGGCTCCTGTCAATTCTTCACCTTGCCCATTAGGACTAGAAGTGAAATTTTCTACCTGGACATCATTCGGTAGATAGATGCCATCACAATCCCAGTTATTTTTAGTAGATTGACCATCAGCTAGAAAATATAGACCATTCTCGTATACGGCATCTTCATCTTCATCATCATTTGGTCTTTTACCGTATACCGCTATGGTATTACCTGTTTGGTTGTTGCATTGACCCCAATTGATTCCCGTCTCTAAAGCATATTTTTGCAGTGTTAATTCCTCGGTTCTCTTTTGAATTTCTTCTGGTGTGAGACCTTCAACTTGAGTTTGAGTATCTTTTGTCTGCGAGAGTTGCTTAAGTGCTTTAGTGACTTCGATGTAATCAGGATTTTTACTAAATTTTGGTCTATCAGCAAAAGAAGGTTGAGCAAAGGCTAGATTAGCGACAATCATTAAGACAATTAGCAGAGATTTCCAGATTTTCATGTTTTAATTCCTGTTATGGGTAAGATATTTTCCAGTTGAGAATTCATTTTGCTCAGAAAATTGATGATGCACCTCTTTATTAGACACTTAATTTTTCTTGTTCTTCACTCGACGACTGAGTATTGAAACCTAAAATTAATGAGAATATATAACTAGAAACTACAGATAAAAGAGTCCAATTAACATTTTCTGTGACAATAAACACGCCCAAACCAATCAAGATACAAGGGACAAAAGTATTGCCATTTTCAGTTAAAAAGTTGGCGATCGCAGGCAAGTAGGTTAACTTGTAAGCGGTATAAGACCATACACCTACTAGCCCAAAGAATACACTTAGTATCACTAACAGACTATCTAATTCTGAGTTGGCAAACAGGGGCACGTAGACACTGATATTATCACTGCCATTGGCAAAGGCGATCGCAGCGACATTGCAAGTTTGCGGCGAGAGAAAACTTCTAACTATAGACGGACAAGACGGCTCGGTTTCTTCTTCGGCTTCCTCTGCTGAATCCTCTTCGCGTTTTAGTAAACTGCTCACACCAATGATTATGGGCATAAAACCAAGTAGTTTAATCCAGTCCTGCGGTATGATTAGTCCACCGAAGAAACCGGGAAGGCTAGCAACGATCAATGCTGCAAAACCGAGATACTGACCAGCAAGGATGTGACGACTACGAAACGTTTTACTGATTTGTGAAAAAAGCAACGTCAGAATGACAATATCATCGATGTTGGTGGCAGTGAATGCGGTAATCCCTGTGGTAATTGCAGTTACTAAATCGTTCATTTGTGAATGTCCTTATTTTCATGCTTGGGAATTGGGCATTGGTTAATTCCCCGTGCTTCCCTTCTCTACTTCGCCGTTTGAGTCCGTGCCGAAGCCTTGATTTATACTTTAGTCAAACTAACCGATAGAATCAAATGCTTTTATTTGTCAGAATGATAAATGAAAGTGATTAAAATTTTGACACCAAGTCTTGGGGATACGATAAATGGCAGGAATGACGCTTGAGCAGCTAAAAATATTTCTGGCTGTGGCGCAGAACTTACACTTTACTCGCGCCGCAGAGGAGCTTTATATTACACAACCTGCCGTCAGTGCAGCGATCCACAACTTAGAGCAAGAATACGGAGTGAAACTATTTCATCGGATTGGTCGCCATATCGAGATTGCGGAGGCGGGTAAATTACTGCAAGTGGAAGCGCAAAAAATTCTCGATCAAGTTTCCTTGACAGAAAGGGGATTGCGAGAATTGAACAATCTGCAACGGGGTGAATTGAAATTAGGGTCGAGTCTGACAATTGGTAACTACTGGCTACCAAGTAAGATTAGTGAGTTTAAGAGCCAATATCCTGGTATCCAGATTGACTGTACCCTTGCCAATGCAGAAACGATTTGTGTCGGTACAGCGATGGGGCAGTTTGATTTAGGTTTGGTGGAAGGAGATGTGAAACCAGCGCTTCAGAATACTCTAGAGTACGAAATAGTGGCGAGCGATCGCTTACAAATTGTGGTTGGTCAAAAACACCCTTGGTTTGAGTGGGGAGAAATTGATTTAAGCCAACTAACTCAAACTCCTTGGGTGATGCGGGTGCGGGAATCTGGAACACAACAAAGGTTTGAAGAAGCGTTGCAAAATTGGGGGATCAACCTCAGCGAACTGAATATAATTTTAGTGTTTACCAGTGGTGAGATGGCAAAAGCCGCAATTGAAAATGGCGTAGGCGCAACTGGAATTTCTGAGTTGATGGTAAAAAAAGAAATCCAGCTAGGAACTCTGCGGGCAATTCGAGTTATTGATAATAGAGAAGGCAACGGTGCGATGACTACGGCAGACTACGCCTACGCAGAAATAGTTCGACCTTTTTTCAAAATCAAGCATCGTCAGCGTTTTCAAACTGCTCTTTCCAAAGTCTTTGAACAAATGTTGATATCGTCTATGTCGGATGCTTTACATCAACATGTATCAGTTATTTAAAAGAGATTGGGGATTGGGTACAAGGGGTAGAGGGGCAGAGGAGCAGAGGTGCAGAGGGGCAGAGGGGCAGAGGGGCAGAGGGG
>NZ_JBWQXL010000014.1:0-148323 GCF_056620565.1 Nostoc sp. LEGE 12454 | reverse complement strand
TAACGAATCGTACTTGTCTTGAATGCTTTCTACTACCTGCTTATCAGACATATAAGCCTTTAATTCGGTTACATTCCGATCATCTAACCATTCGGCAAATTGTTCAAGTTATTTTTACATGATGCCTAAGGGAATAAATTCAGCATCATTTAATTAGAAAGGCAATGTGGAAAATTGCTCAGTTCCCTAGAACTAACTAAAAAATTAGAATAGAATATGTAATATTTATTACATATTCTTAAAATAGCTTAGGCGTAGCCTGTCGTAGACATAGCTCTTTACCTTTGACTGGACAATAAGTGGATAGACCTACAGCAGCGAGTCAAGAGACATCGCGCTTCCATCTCAGCAATGTGATGCGATCGTGCTACTTTACAGTTAAAGAAAAAGCCCCTGGTGTTTACCAGGGGTATCCATCTTTATTCCCTCATTTAGAATCGCATCTGTGAAGCTATAGTAAATCCGTATTAATGCGACAATTGCATATTATTGATGCTTATTTTGCAATTAGCGAGTTAGATAGGAATTTACTTAGTTTCATCGATGAGAGCGATGTCTACGCCTACGCTTTTTTGTCAAATTAGGCAATAGTTCTAATTGTTTGTATCCTTTCTGAATGCAATCTTCATTCAAAACATGGGATTGTGTTCGTTATCCCAACACTTGCGATCGCTCCAATTTCTGCCAGTATGTTCGCATTCAGATGCATTATCTATCCAAGGAATCGATGTAGAGTGATACGAGTTTTCAATGGAAGCGAAGATACTGGCGCTGAATAAGGGTAACAATAAGGATAAAATTATTAATGTACAAATCGGTAGAGTGATTAAATACCCAGTAAGCAGTACAATGTTGTTATAAGTCAAAATAAATGTACCTATTTTATTGTTTTTTTGACAAGTTTTTAAGCTGGTTCTTGAATTCGAGAAATGCATAATGCAACCCTATTAATACCAGTTTATATAACAATCACATTTTATTTTTAAAAGCCAAGCTAACTCAGAGCAAGCCCGATCGGGTCTTGCTCTGAGTCTATTTAGCAAAAATAAACTATGAGTCTTATATAAGTATGGATTTTTACGTAAGAATATTATTCAGGGTATACACTCTGATGTCAAAGGTACAAGTGACGACTTTTTAGAACCTTTAATTTTTGGGCGCTAAAAAATGTTTTTAATGAAAAAATATTGAAGTTGGGGCGATCGCTCTTGCGTAAATTCTTGCAAATTTCACTCACATCCTGTTTAAACGATACCGCAAAAATACTGAAGTAATGCTGGATACTTGTATACAGCAGGTTTCAAGTTGGTGAAGTACACAAGCTAAGTCTATTACCAGTTACGGGTCGCAGTTGTAGTCAATAAAAAATTACTATTACTTTACTAGCTAAAAGATACTTTACCGAAACCGTTGCAAGGAAATTTGCCAACGATTGAGCAGTTAGAAGCTGAATTATAAACAGTGTCAATTATAAATAATATTAATGGAATCAGTGGTTCAGATGGAAAAATGGAAATAATGCATTATCCACTAGATGAAGCATATAAAAGGCTTAAACTATAGACAAGACAAAAAAACTGAGTTCTTACCAGAAGAAATAGGAAACAAAGTTGCAAAGATTTGGAGCGAAATAAATGCTAATGCAACTAAAGATTCTGATTTAATTTAGAGTGTATTCCAATGCAGAGGAAAATATCTTCAATCTGCTGTCAGCGCAAGACGCAAAGAAGCAGAGAGTATTTAATAACTTCTTTGCGTCTCTGCGTATTTAATAAACAACTACCACCAAACTCGATTTCCATTTTCGTCAACTCGTGCTTCCCGAATTACGTCGGAAATTTCTTCAGCATCTTTAACATGGTGGAGTGCCTTTTTTTCACCATCAGGTTCATCCACAACGAAGTAAGTTGGGACTGTGATTTTGTCGCCTGTAATGTCTGGTACATCATCAACAGCTGCCTGTTTAGCCTTCTCTTCAACTGATTGAGGCTTATCAGAAATTCTATCTCCTGGATTCGCGGTTAAGTTTCTTTCGTTCACATCTGGCTTTTCACGAGAATCCCGATCTTCGCTTACTGGTTGATTAATTTGATTTTCTTGATTTTTATCACTCATGGCGCTTTCAGTTATTAAAATATGGAACTCGACTAACAACAGCTTAAAAAATTAAAGGCACAAAGAGTTCTTTCTCTGGAGAGAGTTTGAGAGAATCTTTTGAAGATATTTTCTAAGGAACATATCTGAGGTTATAGTCTAGCTCTGAGGTTTATAAATAACTTCCTACTCCAGAAATAAATAATAATGAAAAATTTCAGTTTAGGCGCAACTCTTAAAAAACTAATTTTATGAAACTCAACCCACAGTAAACACAAATGTACATTAATCCTAATGCGATCGCACCGTGTATATTAGTACACTTTTCTTGGTAAATCCAATCATCATAGAAGATTATTCTAGTAATGGCAAAATTCCGGCGAGGATAAAAACGCGCCGGGATTTTTTAACCTATATGATAGAGTAATACAGTTGTATCAGTAGCTATCGGATATCTATTTCCCAAAGTCAGCCAAAGTCCTTAGATAGACCTAAAAACCCAATGCTTCACTTTATCCCAACAATTCACGCTGTCAAAATTATCTTCCAGGATCGGTGGCACTGGCTGAAGACGGCAAACAAATTGAAGCTAGTGCACTATTGCAACCGCAAAGTCAGGAATTCCGATTCTGGTAAAATTATCTGATTATTCACGACGAACCACAGATTGCTGAGTAAGCTATCAGTCCAATCTGCACCCATTTAGGATGTACAGTCGAGTGGGATATTGAAAATAATCACTTTATTTGTGCTTGTCATGGATCTCAATACGATTCTTAGGGTCGAGTTGTTCGCAGCCCAGCTAAACGTTTTGTACCACTAATCACCGTAGTAGTCAAGCAAAACCAAATTCGTTTAGTCGATCGCAAACCTGCTGTAGATCCTCGTTAACCTACCGTTAACAAATCAAATTTTACAATGCCACCACACTTTTTCAGCAAATTTATGAATTATAAAAGACTAACAAAAATTACTGCACGATCTAAATTTGTCGGATAAGCTGACAACAGCAGTTTTATTCTCAAACCAATGACCGCAAGTAGTCCCAAAATTTTAGCCCTGGACTTTGATGGAGTGATTTGCGACGGATTAATTGAATATTTTGAGGTAGCATGGCGTACCTACTGTGAAATTTGGTCTTCTGCTAACGATACACCGCCAGATGATTTAGCTTTGAGATTCTATCGCCTAAGACCTGTGATTGAAACAGGTTGGGAAATGCCCATTTTAATTAAAGCCTTGATAGATGGAATTTCTGACGAAAAGATTCTTCATGAATGGGTAAGCATTGCCCCACAAATTTTGTTAAATGATAAGCTACAAGCAAGAGAAATTGGTGCAAAACTAGATAACCAGCGAGATGAATGGATTACCACGGATTTAGATGGTTGGCTGAGTCTGCATAGATTTTATCCGGCTGTAGTAGAAAAAATCAAATTAACTATTGACAATGGAGTTAAACTATACATTGTGACAACTAAAGAAGGGCGTTTTGTACAGCAGTTGTTGCAACAAGAAGGAGTGAGTTTACCACCAGAAGCAATCTTTGGAAAAGAAGTCAAGCGTCCCAAATATGAAATTTTGCGAGACTTAATTCAGTCAGCAGAAGACAAATCTGTTAGTCTTTGGTTTGTAGAAGATAGACTCAAGACATTACAGTTAGTCCAACAGCAAGCAGACCTTGAGGATGTAAAACTTTTCCTTGCGGACTGGGGCTATAATACCCAAGCAGAAAGGGAATCTGCTCAAAACGATCCGCGAATTCAGTTGTTATCACTTTCTCAGTTTGCCAAAGATTTCTCAGCTTGGCTTTAATATATTAAATATCTAGTGAAAAAGAGATGTAGCAGTGCTACGTCTCTACAAGGATTTTGAATAATGCATATTTAATTTCTGACGTATTTAGATAAATCAAATATGTATTTTGTCAATTTAGGTGAAATAATAACTCACAAGTATTCACTCCTCACTTCGCACTTACTTTTATGCTTGATTTAACAAAACTAGCGCGACAAATGCAGGGTTTAAGTCAGCATCTTACCTTAGAAGCTGCTGCTAGTCGTCAACGTTTAGAACTGGCACAACAACATTTAAAAAATGCTTACGAGTGTCAACAAGATTTAATCGATCGCCAAGAAAAATGGCGCGATCGCATTCTCTTTGCTAATGCTACCCCAATTGAGCCGCTAGAAACCTGCATCGATATCCCAGTTCCCCCAAAAATTCATACTGTCATCGCTACCGATGGTTCCCAAATTGCTCCCAACCATCATGAAATTGCTTACTGTTATCTGCTAAATATTGGCAGAGTCGTCTTGCACTACGGACAAAATCGCCATCCGCTACTCGATAGTTTACCAGAAGTATTTTATCGCCCAGAAGATTTATATATGTCTCGGCAATGGGGAATTAGAACCGAGGAATGGATGAGTTTTCGCCGCACTGCTTCAGAAACAACGGTGTTAGCAGAACTTGCGTGTGATGCAGCACAAGCGGAAACGCCAGCGTTAGCGATGGTAGATGGTTCGCTAATTTACTGGTTTTTAGAACAATTGCCGATGGATGCACGCGATCGCATTTTACCCCCCATCCTAGAAGCTTGGCAGCAGATGCGTGATGCTCGAATTCCTTTAATGGGCTATCTTAGCGCCTCTCGCAGCATCGAAACAATGAACTTTTTACGGTTATTAGCTTGTCCTCATCCAGTGCCAGACTGTAAAACTTATTGCCCAAATCAGCTAGAAAAAGTAGCTTGTAAAATTTTTGAACAGTTGCGAGATACTTCTGTTTGGTTAACCCGACTCAAACCAGGACAACGTAGTACCCTATGGCGCAGCAATTCTCCTATTCTCGAACTTTATGGCGATCAAACCATTTACTTTTGCTACGTCCACGTTGGCACCGAAATCGCCCGAATTGAAGTTCCGGCATGGGTAGCCGAGAATGCAACCATGTTAGATCAAGCACTGGGACTGATGTTAGCACAAGTGCAAAAAGGATATGGCTATCCTGTAGCGATCGCCGAAGCGCATAATCAAGCAGTAGTAAAAGGTGGCGATAAAGCGCGTTTCTTTGCGCTTCTCGAACAACAAATGATTAAAGCTGGCCTAAAAAATGTGGGAACTTCTTACAAAGAAGCCAGAAAGCGCGGGAGTATTGCTTAAAATAATTTGTGATACTCGCCAAAGGCGAGAAGCAAGCTATGTAATTCATAATTCGTAATTGAATTTTTAGCTACGAATTACGCTTTGTGGCACTAATGCCTTAGCTATTTTAAGGACAATTACAGATAAAAGTTCTGATTAATTCAGTTTACGTAACACTTCTTATCTTAAATTTAAAATCTAAATGTTTACTTTACAGCTTTTTAGGGAAACCTTTATTTAGTAAAGAATTAAGTCAACAGCTAGCTAGCTTATACCAATTTTATGTGAAGTTGCACATTATTTTTACCCCTCCCAACCTCCCCGATGTTTTGGGAAGGTGCTGTAGCCGGTGAGATTCTTTCTATGCGTCTTAATAAAGAATTGGTATTATTCACTAAAAACTAGTAGATACTTATTGGCTTTACTATCAAGCTCATTACGTTTTTATTCGTAAGTAACCCGTCTTCGTCTTAACTGACATTAGGCGAGTCTCTAGATTGAAACATTCTATTGCAATGGTTATTCGATTTTAACGATAAATGTCTTAACTTTTATTTCCAAAAAATTATACCCAAAAAGCTGATGAAATTAGTTAAATCTGAGTACAAGCAATCTGAAGAAAAATACTCTCGATTTTTCTCACTTTCTATAGATTTATTGTGTATTGCTAATTTTGATGGTTATTTTAAGTATTTAAATCCAGTATGGACAAAAACACTAGGTTGGTCAATTCAGGAACTCGTTGCTAAACCCTTTATCGAATTTATTCACCCTGAAGATCGAGACTTAACTATTACAGTAGCCCAGAAAATTACACAATCTGTAGATGCAGTCAGCTTTGAAAACCGCTATCTTTGTCGGGATGGTTCTTATAAATGGCTATCATGGAATGCGACTAGTTTCAGTGAAGAAAAATTGATTTATGCAGTAGCTCGTGACATTACTGCTAATAAACAGAATGAGATAGCACTAAAAAATTCTATCCAAGAATTAAAAGCTTTTAAATTTGCCTTAAATGCCCATTCACTAGTAGCTATTACTGATATAACTGGAAGGATAACCTATGTCAATGACTTATTTTGTGAAGTTTCTAAATATTCTTCAGAAGAACTTTTAGGGCAAGATCATCGGATTATAAATTCTGGACACCATACAAAAGAATTTTTTGCAAACTTATGGAAAACTATTGCCCAAGGGAAAATCTGGAAAGGAGAAATTCAAAATAAAGCTAAGGATGGCACTTTTTATTGGGTGGATACTTTGATCGCCCCAATGTTGGGACAAGATGGAAAGCCCTATCAATATGTATCGATTCGCACAGATATTACACAGCGTAAGCTTTCAGAGTTAGCTTTATTGGAGCGATCGCGCTTGTCAGTTTTGAGTGCAGAAGTCAGTTTAGCCTTATCTCAAAGTGGCACACTTCCAGAAATTTTGCAAAATTGTACAAATACTATTTCCCAATACCTTGATATCGGCTTTGTTTGTATCTGGACATTTGAACGCCAAACAAACCAGCTACAATTACAAGCTGGTGTTCATTGCACAGATATTACTTGTAGTACTTTGAGCGATACTCAAGATTTCCCAGAACATATTGCTCTAGTCAATAATATTATTGGCTCAATGATTCAAAATCATCAAGTTATATTTAACCAAGAACTATCCGTTAATCATTCAGAAAAGCTTATAGAGTCTACATTTTCAATTTCTCGATTTTCTGCTTATCCCCTAATAGTAGAGCAGCAAATAATCGGTATAATGGCTTTATTTAGTAAGCAATTATTTACCGAACCAACTCATAACCTATTAAATTGGATTGCTAATAATATTGCTGTGGCTATTGACCGAATCTGGGCGCGAGAAGAACTCCTCAGCCGTCGAGAAGCCTTGTTACTGCGTCTAGCTAGTCAAATCCGCAGTTCTCTTGACCTAGATATGATCCTAGAAACTGCTGTGAATGAAATTCGCAGCTTATTACAAATCGATCGTTGCTACTTTCTTTCTTATTTACCGCACCCATCCCAAGCAAGCTTAACTATTACTTATGAAGCACGAAACCCTAACTTGACAAGTATGTTAGGCAGTATTCCACTGCAAAAAAGCAATTTTTTAACTCAAAATCTTCTCTCTCAAGAGCTAATTTGCATCGAAAATATTAATCGTAAATCACAACTTGATTATGATATGCAAGAACTTTTAACTGAATTTGGCATCACATCTCAACTAATGCTACCAGTTAAAAGTAATTCTGGCGAGATTGGAGCAATTGTGTGCAGTCATTGTAGTGGCGATCGCATTTGGACTAACAGTGAAATTAATCTTTTACAAGCTGTTTGCGATCAACTAGCGATCGCTATCGACCATGCACAAGTTTATATCCAAAGCCGCACTGCTACTTTAGAAGCTCAAACTCAAGCTGAAAAACTCACCGAAACCTTGCATAAATTGCAACAAACTCAATCTCAACTGATCCAAAATGAAAAGATGTCTAGCTTAGGACAATTAGTCGCTGGGGTTGCTCATGAAATCAACAATCCAGTTAATTTTATTCATGGTAACTTAACCTATGCTAACGAATATTTTCAAGAGATGTTAACTCTCTTGCAACTTTATCAGCAATATTATCCCCAACCGGAAGTAGAAATTGAAAATTTTGCTAAAAAAATTGATTTGGAATTTCTTACTAGTGACCTTTCTCAACTCCTCTCCTCGATGAATATGGGTACTAATCGTATCCGTGAAATTGTTTTAGGATTGCGAAATTTTTCTCGCCATGATGAAGCAGATAAAAAATTAGTTGACATTCATGAAGGGATTGAAAATACCTTATTAATTTTGCATCATCGCTGGAAAAATAATGGAATTGGCTTAGATATATCCATAGTTAAAGAATATGGTGATTTGCCTCTAGTTGATTGTTATGCTGGGCAACTTAATCAAGTATTTATGAATATTTTAACTAATGCGATCGATGCCTTAGAAGAGTCAATGACCAAGATAAAAACAAATCATAAACCGCAAATTGTAATTCGTACTGAAATTTTAGAGAGTAAATTTGTTGTCATCCGAATTGCTGACAACGGATTAGGAATGGTAGAAGATATTAAAAAGCGGTTATTCGATCCATTTTTCACCACAAAACAGGTAGGTAAGGGAACAGGTCTAGGACTGTCAATCAGCTACCAAATTGTAGTAGAAAAACATGGTGGAATTTTGAATTGTCTATCAGAACCAGGAAAAGGCACAGAATTCTGGATTCAAATTCCAATTTAAAAATACTCTCTGTTTAAAAACACTACAATTTTATACAAAGCTGTACATAAATATGTAAAGCAAATCATTGACTGGCTGCTACAGGATAAGCTAGATATGGCTTATTTAGGGCCTATGAGCTATCTGGAGGCAATAGACCGAGGTGCTAAAATTGAACCGTTGGTTGCTCAAAAATTATAAGCAGGAACAGCAGAAATTGCTGCCGGAAACCTAGATTACAGTTTAGATATTCAGACAGGGGATGAAATAGAAGACTTGGCTAAGTATTGATAGTACACTGCTGATTTTGCAGAATCGATTGAAAGGTAAGCCAGAGAATCCCAAAATTGAAATCCCCAAGGAATATGGTGAGTTACCTCTGGTAGAGTGTTATGCAGGGCAGTTAAATTTTGCGACCGCTCCAGAAATTAATTAAAAAATAGCTGATTTTAAATAATTAAAAATTATTTTTTATTCTCTCCACAATGCCACTTGCTGTTTCAGTTCATTCATATCTAAATAATCGTTAGCAAAAGCTTTCCATAAAAGTGGATGAGGAATAAAGCTATCGTACTTTTGAATTTCCGGTGCCTCAGAGGTACTGACTAAATCTTCTGAAGTAATTCTTTGTTCGCATAATGAAGTAATTTCAGGATAAAGATCTTTAAATTTATCCTTGCCTAATTTAATTGTAAAATAATAGGGATTTACTCCGCCAATACTTGTAATTTCCAACGATTCCCGACAGTATGAGTTGAGTAATCTTTCTAAGGTGCGATAAGCAACCGTACCCATCCAAGGGAAAATATAGCATTTACCTTTTTCTAATTGTAAAATATTCTGCTTATCTAATCCAACTTGCTGCGCCATTTGGCGAACTTGACATAACCGTTCCAAAGCATTTTTTTGTAAGTAACTATACTCGATCTTCTCAAATAAGACTTGCTGCATTCGTTGCAAAACTTTGGTATGAATAGTTCCACCACCACCACGCCAATAAATACTAGATTTACCCTCAGCTTGTTTAACAAAAATAACCTTCTTTTTAAAGTCAACTTCTACGACTTCCCAACTTCTGCCAGCTAAAGCAAATTGATTACCAACAGGAAGCGGCGTGACAATACTGCCAATTTCTGTTGTACCTTGCTTAACAATATATTCTTGCTGTTCGGCAAAGACAGCATAAAACTGAAATTTTCTCACTATCTTTTCTCCTGCCAAACCCAGGATTAATTTACCTTGTTCAGTATGCTGAATATGACCAATATCAATTAAATAACGTAGTAATAGTTGTAAATCCTCTTTGGAAATCGCAGCAAAGGGCGGCAGGCTAAAAATTTGTTTAGCTAGGGCATTAGCTGAGATTTCTCCTGCTGCTGTTAAAATACTCATTGTTTGGTGATAAAGCAAACTCAAAGGATATTTTATTGGTCTAATTGGTTCAATCCATTGTTCCTCTAAATAAAGTTGAACGATCGCAATACACTGTAAAAGCTGCCAGGGAATTTGTTCTGGGAGAGAAGCTTCTGGTAAAAGCTTATCTTCAGCGCAGACAAAACGCATATCAGCAACTTCTCCTCTTCTACCACTTCGTCCCAAGCGTTGTAAAAAGCTAGCTACAGACAAGGGTGATTCTAACTGAATCACTCGCTCTAAATGACCGATATCTATGCCTAATTCTAGAGTCAAAGTGGCGGCGGTAACAGCTGGATTGTTGGGTTCGCGCATCGCATTTTCAGCAGCTTGCCGTAAGCTAGCAGATATACTCCCATGATGCACATGATATATATCTGGTAATCCTTGTTTTGTGGCAATTTGTCGCAAAGATGCAATTACAGATTCGGTACGTGTGCGATTATTAGCAAATATCAGGCATTTGCGAGATTTGCTGAGGTTGAAAATATATTGTTCATCTGCTGTCGCTTCTGATTCATCTACTTCATCAGTAATATAAAAATGTTCTACCGCTAGTTTTATCTGGCGTTTTATACCGTCAACTTTTGGTGTAATTACTGGCTTATCTGTTCCCGATCGCAGCCAATTTTCCGCTATTGAATAATCCCCAAGAGTTGCCGATAAACCAATACGACGCGGTTGTTTTTGGGTCAACTTTGCTAAACGTTGTAATTGGCAAATAATTTGACAACCGCGTTCTGAACCCATAAAAGCGTGAATTTCATCAATAATGACAAATTTTAAATCACCAAATAAGCGAAGTAAGTCGTTATTTTTATTAATTAACAAACTTTCCAGAGACTCTGGGGTAATTTGGAGAATGCCTTGAGGATTCTTTAAAAGCTTATTTTTTCTAGTTTGCGAAACATCGCCATGCCAGTGCCAAACTGGAATATCTGCTTCTTTGAGTAAGTCGTTGAGACGCTCAAATTGATCGTTAATTAAAGCTTTGATTGGACTAATGTATAATGCGCCAATTGTGGCAGCAGGGTTTTCATATAATAAAGTCAAAACTGGTAAAAAAGCTGCTTCTGTTTTACCAGCAGCAGTTGCAGCAGTAACTAGCAAGTGAGCATCAGTGTCAAATATAACTTGACAAGCGGCAATTTGAACTGGGCGTAATTCAGTCCACTGGTGATGATAAATATATTCTTGGATGAAGGGTGCAAGTCGGTTAAAGGCATCGCTCATATTTTTTATGGATAAAAGTGTTAGTAAAACTACTCCTTGGTATTTCAGAGAGTTCCATGCTTGGAATTACCGATTTCTAAAAGCGATCGCTACTCTTAAATTTCTGCTATAGAGATTCTACGACAAGAGCATTGGTGGCAGAAGTTCCACCTACTATGTCATATATGGAGATTGTTGCTTAATTATTTTATGTCTATTCAAGTCTACGGAATTCCCAATTGCAGCACTTGCAAAAAAGCTTTGACGTGGCTCCAACACAACAACATTGACCATGAGTTTATCAACACCAAAGATACTCCGCCGACTCGTGAGATGATTCAAAACTGGGTAAAGTCTTTGGGTTTTGCTCCTATGCGAAACACCTCCGGTCAATCCTACCGCGCTTTAGGAGATGAAAAGAAGATTTGGGCTGATGAACAGTGGGTTGATGCATTCACTCACGACGCAATGCTGCTCAAACGTCCACTTTTCGTTAAGGATGGAACAGCTGTGTTGGTAGGTTTTAGAGATGAGGGAATAGTTCGAGAAAAATTAGATTTAGCTTAAAGAGTTCTAAGCGTTGAGTTTCCCGATAGTTAAGACTAGGGAAACTATATTATTTATTGGCGATTATTATAGCGTTTCCTAATAAAACAAATAGCCCCCTGCCACGAGACAGCGGGGAGGGGGTTGGGAGTTGGGTTCAGTACCTACTTAACCGAGAATCGGTCGCGATCGCCTTTTTAGATTTGGTGCGATCGGAAGCCGATAGGCCCTTCACCAGAATATGTTGTGGTTCCAGTTAAGGTCTTCCCACCATCACTAGATGTGACGTTGAGCGCTACTACATTCTGTCCTACACGACTACCGATTAGCCAAGTACCACCAGGATTCCACGGCGCTGTATTACCACCCCACTGGTTTTCTACTGTGTAGTTGTTGCTGCCAACAATGTTACCTTTAAAGCCGATGGGGCCTTCACCAGCATAAGTGATAGTTCCAGTCAGGGTTTTACCGTCGTCGTTCGATGTAATATCGATCGCAACAACATTTTGATTCGATCGAGAGCCAAGTACCCAAGTTCCACCAGGATTCCACGCAGCAGATGAGCCTCCCCATTGGTTTTCCACATTATAGACACGGCCATCAACAGCAGCACTCTTAAAACCGATGGGGCCTTCACCAGCATAAGTGATAGTTCCAGTCAGGGTTTTACCGCCGTCGCTGGATGTAACATCGATCGCAACAACATTTTGATTTCCGCGAGAGCCGAGTACCCAAGTCCCGCCGGGATTCCACGGAGCAGATGAGCCTCCCCACTGGTTTTCTACGTTGTAGTTGTCGCTCCCAGTTAAGGTAGCCTTAAAACCGATGGGGCCTTCACCAGAATATGTTGTGGTTCCAGTAAGTGTCTTGCCGTTGTCACTGGATGAAACTTTGAGTTCGACAATGCGCTGATCTGCTCTAGCTCCAATTATCCATACTCCACCAGGATTCCACGGAGCAGAGGCACCACCCCACTGATTTTGTACATTGTATAGATTATTAGCATTAGCTGTTGTTGTAGTTGTCATTTTTTTTCTCCAAATTTTGATCGTTGAGTCAAAATGAATCTGTAGAAATCCGATGCGATCGCGGAAAAAACTACGCACAATTAACACAACCTTTGCCAATTTGCAAGGCTTGACGTAGAACAAGCCTAGACACCAAACGCTTGGCAAAAGTATTGTTAAGCAGCAAGTATTAGTCTTTTATCCTGCCGTCGTTATACCAATACGAACGTAGTTAAAATTACAAGTAGATTTAATAAATTTTTAATAAAAATGTATTTTGCTTTACCAAGCGAGCCATGACAGAGTTAGAGATTTCCAAGAAATAAATTATCCAAATAAAATAAACGTAGGCGCATTCGTGCTGCGTGTCGCAGACAGACGCTGCGCGAACGTAGAGAAGCGTCTTGCCGCAGGCTACCACTCCAGGCGCAGAGAACACAGAGAGACAAGAAATAGAGAGAATTTTTGCGTCAGTTTTGGGATATTTTTTTATTTGGAAGTCTTTTAGTAAATCAATCTTTGAGTACAGTCCGGTGTATCAGTTATATTTATACTTGCGATCGCTTTTGTAAGTACTTTGGAAAATTTTGTCGATTTTTACTCCTATTGACTCAATGCAGATTAACATCCGTCAGTCAAACTGAAGTAATAGGGCAAGTATATAAAGAGGCAAAAACCATGAATAAGCATAAGGAAACATTACGTGTCATCCTTGCTATATGCATCATTGTCGTTGGAGTAACACACTTTGTTGTTCCACAAGAATATGTCAAAATTGTGCCGCCGCCACTACCTTACCCTTTAGGATTAGTTTATCTCAGTGGCTTTTATGAAATTTTGGGTGGTATCGGGTTGTTAGTTCCGCCTGTAAGTCAAGCTGCTGCTTGGGGGCTTCTTGCTCTTTTTATTGCTGTTTACCCAGCGAATATTTACATGGCGGCTAATCTGATTAAGATTGAACATATACCAAACTCACCTTGGGTACACGTAGTTAGGCTTCCCCTTCAAGCTGTTTTAATTGCTTGGGCTTGGTGGTATACAAAATCTTCGTTTGGGGAAAAACAAGCTTCGATCGTTCCTAAGTCATTGATTCCCAAGGAACTAGAATGAGAATAAGTGCGTTTTTTTATATCTGAATCATGCGCCTTACAACTTTGTTTGGAATAACACTCTCGTTAGCAATAGGCATTGGAGAAGTTACGCTTCCGGTAACTCAAGCCGTGCAGCTTAGAGATGGCCTAGTCTATTTCGTCCAACCGCCAACACTTGTTAACGCGACAACTACTTATAAAGAGGTGAATGTCTGGGGCGCAACTTACTATTTCACTATCAATGTGCCAGAAAATGCTGGAGAATCTCTCCAGAAGGTAACGATCGCACAAAAAGAGGGGTCAGAAAACATCCGCTACAATCTTGATGATACCCGTGCATTTGTCGGAAAACGCGATCGCAGAGAAACCCAACTGAAACTAGGCTCAGTCACAAACGACCGCAAGACACGCACGGTTTCTGTAAACTTTGACCCACCTGTAACTCCAGGACAGACAATTACCATCGCCCTCCGCCCTGTAAGTAATCCAAGCTTTTCTGGTGTTTACTTATTGGGTGTTACTGCATTCCCTGCGGGTGAAAAATCTCACGGTCAATTTCTTGGTTTTGGACGGTTTCAGTTTTACAGCAATAGAGGAAGTTGGTGGTTCCGATAGAGGGAATAGGGGATAGAAAATGGGGAATGGGTGTGGAAATATTTGTGAGATGTGTGGAGAAGTTTTTGCATTAATTGAGTAGGTGTAAATTAGCTGTTTTTTTACCCTGTTTAATTTACACCCAACTTTACCAAGAAATTTCTCTGACTTGTCCTGGTTGTTAATTGTACCTGACCAAGCGATCGCAAGTGATTTACAACGCTAGGCACACCTTCCATTAAGAAGGAACAGTGATTAGTATCCAAGAGATACATAATTAAAATTCTAGAGGCATCCGACTGTCATGAACTAGTTGCAGGCATTCTCTAATATCTGAACCTTCCCAACTGCCCACAAACTCTAATAAATCTTCAGCAGTAGAACCTGTTAAGGTATGCTCTGTTACAAGCTTTTGTTCAGGTTGGGTATCTGAAGATATGCTGTTTGTTTGATGTTTGACTTGCAAAAATTGTACAAAGTCTAAAATTTCTTGTAATAATGGTTCAGGTAATTTTTCTAATTCTTGGTTAATTTGTTCTTTAATATAGCAGTCCTAAATCATTCGTGAAAATTATATCTCTCTTTCTTCTTTCTTTCCTTTGCGTCCTTGGCGTCCTTGGCGGTTCGTTTTCTAATTTATATTTTTCACAACTCAAATAGGATTGCTATAGTCATTATTGCCCCTGTGTTCACAAAGTTGAAAAACTGGGTATTGATTTATATATTATCTAATGTCGATCGCAGTTGGTTGTGTTGAGAAGCCTACACTTACCTATACTCAGGAAGTGTAGGTACGTCACACCAGACGAGTTAAAACCAAGACCACCGGTGACTTGATCCCGATCGTCGTTCGCAGTGCCTCTTTCAAATAAGCGATGTCTACGACAAGCCGCTAAAAGCGTCTACGCACCCGGTACGTTATTCCAACACCGCCTCACTGTATGCTGAATCTCTGCATTCACTGCTGAATAAGCTCACGCAGAGGCACAGAGAGGAAGATTGAGGCATTCTGGCTACTACTGAACTAACTTTTGGAGTCGCAAAAGCAACTAATGCGACTTGAAAACCAACTTTTGGAGTCGCAAAAGCAACTAATGCCACTTGAAAACCAACTTTTGGAGTCGCAAAAGCAACTAATGCGACTTGAAAACCAACTTTTGGAGTCGCAAAAGCAACTAATGCAGGGCTATTTTATTCTCATCCAGCCCGCCTCAGAATAAATTCTGAGGCTAATAGCAAAAGTCGTTTAAAGACGACTCTGACTTCTAAATTCTTCTTCAACAAAAAATATAATATGACGCGATCGCAGAAGTTGTGTTATAAAAACGGGCAAAGTCTTACAAAATACGAAAATCTTTACCATGAAACTTTTTCGGTAAATGCGTAATTTCTACACCAATGGCATCAAATGCTACTGTCAGCAATCAACCTTTAGCGTTTAATCATCACTAATATGCAAAAAAATTGAAAAAATTATGTTAAGTATCCCTATTAACCTAAATTTACCTCTTACACCCCGTATAGTAACTTCTTTACCTGGGTCTCGCGCTCAAGCAATTGTACAACGCGATCGCGCCGTAACTTCCCCTTCTTACACCCGCGATTACCCATTAGTTGTATCTCGCGGTCAAGGTTGCATGATAGAAGATGTGGATGGCAATGTATTTCTGGATATGACCGCAGGTATTGCCGTTACCGCCACCGGACACGCCCACCCGGAAGTTGTCAAAGCAATTCAAGAACAATCTGAACGTCTGCTGCACATGTCAGGGACGGATTTTTATTATGAACCAATGGTGGAACTAGCGGAACAGTTGGCGATTCGTGCCCCCTTTCCCCAGCCACAGAGTAATACTGGGTTTCCCGCAAAAGTATTTTTTACCAATTCCGGGGCGGAATCCAATGAAGGAGCCATTAAACTAGCTAGATATTACACCAAGCGATCGCTAATCGTGGCATTCTTAGGTGCATTTCACGGACGCACTTATGGGGCAATGTCTCTGACTGGTTCCAAAGCAGTGCAACGAGCTAATTTTGGGCCTTTAGTTCCTGGGGTAACTCATATCCCTTACGGCACTCACGCAAGCTTAGATTACTTGGAACAACAGTTATTTAGCACAATTTTACCACCGCAAGAAGTAGCGGCGATCGTAGTCGAACCGATTCAAGGAGAAGGTGGATATATCGTACCCGAAGATGGTTTTTTGCAGCGGATTCGGGAGATATGCGATCGCCACGGTATTCTGATGGTAGTGGATGAAGTGCAAGCAGGGATGGGGCGGACTGGTCGCTTATTTGCGATCGAGCATTGGGGTGTGATGCCTGATATCATTACTACTGCTAAAGGTATTGCCAGTGGTCTGCCTTTAGGAGCGATACTTGCTAGACCAGAGTTAATGACTTGGCCTCCCGGTTCTCACGCTACTACATTTGGCGGTAATCCCGTAGCTTGTGCTGCTGGTATTGCCACATTACGACTGCTGGAAAGTGGTTTGATGACTAACGCTACCCAAATGGGAGAATTATTACAAGCTAGTCTTACCCAGTTGCATCAAAGATTTCCGAGAGTATCGTTGCCACGAGGTAAAGGTTTGATGGTAGCGGTAGATTTGTTGGATGAACAGGGTAATCTCGATTATAAATTGCGCGATCGCATTATTCAAGAAGCTTTTTTACGCGGTTTATTATTGCTAGGTTGCGGTAAAGCAGCAATTCGTTTCTGTCCCCCTCTAGTTATTGACAGCGACCAAATTCAGATAGCCCTTCAAATTATCAGTGAGATTTTAAGTTCTTAAAATATCAGGGAGATGAGGAGTAAGGGAGAAAGGGGGAAATGACAAATGACAAATAAAATTGCCCTTAATTTATGGAAATTACTTTGGCAAGAATACAGCGCCAGGGTAAATCATGCTCGTACCTACCAGCAAATGATTACTGCTGCTGGTGGAACTGTCGCCAACGACCACATTGCCTTTCGGTCATTGCGTTTATTAGTAGATAGTCCACAGGGTCAAGTTAACTTAGGAATTGACTACTTGGGGCAACTTGCAGAAGCCTTGGGTTATGTGGCGGCTGGAGAGTATACTTTTGCTCAAACTTATTTGTACGCCCGTCATTATCGTCATCCGCAGCAAGAGGAATTTAATTTACCCAAGCTGTTTATCAGCGAGTTAATTGTCGATGAATTGCCTGATAATATTGCCCAACTCATCTCTAAAACAGTATCTTCAATCCCAGACGGACTGACCTCACCCTTTACTCTTCTACAAAAAGACGGGAATATTGAAACCATCGCCAAACAACTCCAGCAAGTCTTCACCCGCCCCTGGCAACCTCCGCATCGTTTGATTGTTGAAGAAGTGAATCAGGTTACTCAGTATGGTGCTTGGGTATTGCTGCATGGATATGCTGTCAATCATTTCACAGGCTACATCAATGCACACAATACTCCAGAATATCCAGACATTGATACTACTGCCAGTGCTTTGATTAACCTGGGTGTACCAATGAAAGCAGAGATAGAGGGAAATGTTGCTTGTGGTTTGCGGCAAACTGCAACTCAAGCAATAACAGAAATGGTGACAGTGTTAGATGATAACAGTGGTGCAGAAATTCAGATTCCTTGGACTTACGCCTACTATGAAATAGCCCAGCGCTATCTAGTAGAAGTGGAATCTGGAAAGCAGGTACTTTTTGATGCTTTTTTAGGAAGTAATGCCCAGCAATTGTTTGAAATGACTCGTCTATCTAAGTAGCCTAGAACTCGATCTCGTCGGTGTTGATATCTCCCGCACTAGATATTGCACTCTTGTTACAATTGTCTTGAGAAATGAAATCCAACATTTGTGCGTTTGTTAGTTAAAGCTTGGGTTCAGCACGACTTAAATTACAGCCTTTGTAACGAAAATAATGATTTTACTAACCAAAAAGGTAATTTTGTAACGAAAATAACGACTTGAGTTACTCAAGTCGTTATTTTTATAACTAAAACTAGGACTCATGTTCAGAAAGTATCGCGCTTTGCCAAATATTGATACATCTGCCAACGGGCATCTACCTCAGTTTGGGCTTGTTCTAACAAGTGCTTGGCAACGTCAGGTTTACTCTTAGTGAGCATTTTGAAGCGATTTTCTTGATACATCGAATGTTCTACAGATTGCGTAGGCGATCGCATATCTAATTGCAATGGATTTTTACCCTGGTTAAGCAACTCTGGATTATGCCGATACAGCAACCAACGACCTGATTCTACCAAAGTTTTCTGATGATTCATCCCTGTAGTCATGTTGATGCCGTGGGCAATGCAATGGCTGTAAGCAATAATTATTGATGGGCCATCATAAGCTTCTGCTTCTAAAAATGCTTTGAGGGTATGTTCATCTCTAGCACCAAGGGCTACACTCGCTACGTAGACATTTCCGTAGGTCATGGCTATCATCCCTAAGTCTTTTTTTGGTGCTGGCTTACCACTGGCGGCATATTTGGCAACTGCGGCTCTTGGCGTGGCTTTGGAAGATTGACCGCCTGTATTAGAATACACTTCTGTATCCATCACCAAAATGTTGACATTTCGACCACTAGCAATTACATGATCGATACCGCCAAAATCGATATCATAAGCCCAACCATCACCGCCAACAATCCAGACGCTTTTTCTCACCAAGTAGTCTGCAAGAGATTTCAGATTTTGGATTTTGGATTTTAGATGGGGGTCGAAAGTTACAATTTCATCTAACTTCTGCTGCAACAGTTCTATTCTTTCGCGCTGTTCCCAAATGTCAGCCTCAGATTTTTGTTCAGCTTTCAGGATGGAGTAGACAAGGTTTTCATCTATTTCACTCCCCAACTGTTGCAACAATTCCGCCGCAAACTCAGCTTGTTTGTCAAGGGAGAGGCGGAAGCCAAAACCGAATTCGGCGTTATCTTCAAATAGATTATTAGACCACGCGGGGCCGCGTCCTTCGGCGTTGGTTGTCCAAGGAGTGGTAGGAAGATTACCACCATATATTGAAGAACAACCTGTAGCATTGGCGATGACAGCGCGATCGCCAAACAATTGTGTTAATAATTTTAGATAAGGTGTTTCACCACAACCTGCACAAGCACCAGAGAATTCAAATAAAGGTTCTTGCAGTTGTTGTTGGCGAATCTGGTTTAATTTTAGCGATCGCCTGTCAGGATTAGGTAAACTCAAAAAGAAATCCCAGTTTTTTCGCTCTTGCTCTTGCAATGGCAACTGCTGTGCCATGTTAATCGCTTTCAGCGATGGCTCAGATTTATTTTTAGCAGGGCAAATATTTACACAAATAGTACATCCCGTGCAATCTTCTGGGGCAACTTGAATGGTAAATTTTTGATTGGCAAAGTCTTTATCTTTTGCACCAGTTGACTTGAAGGTTGCTGGTGCATTAACTAACTCATCAGGTTGATAAGCTTTGGCACGGATGGCACTGTGGGGACAAACCATGACGCACTTACCACACTGGACGCAGACATCCGGTTCCCACACAGGTATCTCTTCGGCAACGTTACGTTTTTCCCACTTGGCAGTACCTACGGGAAAGGTGCCATCAACAGGTAGTGTGCTAACAGGTAAGTCATCACCTTCCCACACCATGATTTTGCCCAGAACTTCTCGCACAAATTCGGGAGCGGAGTTAAGTGAGGAGTTAGGAGTTAGGAGTGAAGAGTTAGGAATGTGGATTGTTTGGGGGACATCTACTTTATGTAAGTTGTCTAGGGTGTTGTCTACAGCTTGCAAGTTCATGCGGACAACTTCTACACCTTTTTTACCATAAGTCTTGTCAATCGCTTGTTTGATTTTAGCGATCGCTTCTTCTTGCGGCAAGACACCCGCTAAGGCAAAGAAGCATACTTGCATAATGGTGTTAATTCTGCCACCCATGCCACTTTCACGAGCAACCTGGCTAGCATTGATTACGTATAACTTCAAATGCTTGTCGATAATTTGCTGCTGTACCTTCAACGGCAGATATTCCCAAACGGTATCTGCATTGTATGGACTGTTAAGCAGCAAAGTTGCTCCAGGAATAGCAGCCTTTAAAATATCTATGCGTTCCAGAAATCCCCAGTGATGACAACCAATAAAGTTAGCTTGGTCAATTAAATAGGTAGAGCGAATTGGCTCTTTACCGAAGCGTAGGTGAGAGACGGTCATTGAGCCAGATTTCTTGGAGTCAAAGACAAAGTAGCCTTGGGCGTAATTGTCAGTTTCTTCACCAATAATTTTAATGGAGTTTTTGTTAGCACCAACAGTGCCATCAGCACCCAATCCATAGAACATTGCCCTGACAACGTTATCCGATTCTGTAGAGAAACTAGGGTCAAAGCTCAAGGAAGTATGACTAACGTCGTCATTAATCCCAATCGTAAAGTGATTTTTCGGTTTAGCTTGGGCAAGATTGTCAAAGATGCCCTTCACCATCGCCGGGGTAAATTCTTTGGACGAAAGACCGTAACGGCCACCAACAACTTTAGGCAGAGGGGAATCTAATCCTAACTTCTCCCCTGCTCCCCATACTTCATACAAAGCTGTAACTACATCAAGGTAGAGGGGTTCCCCAATGCTACCTGCTTCTTTGGTGCGATCGAGAACTGCGATCGCTTTTACACTAGTTGGTAATACTGCGACAAACCTTTGGACATCAAAGGGGCGGTAAAGCCGCACTTTCACTACACCAAGTTTTTCACCACGGGCGTTCAGGTAATCTACTGTTTCATGGACGGTTTCACAACCTGAACCCATAAGAACAATAACGCGATCGGCATCGTTAGCGCCGTAATATTCATAGATTTTATAATGCCTTCCCGTGCGTTCTCCAAATTCATCTATGATGCGCTGGACAATTGCTGGACAAGCGTTGTAATAAGGGTTAGCACCTTCACGTCCTTGGAAGTAGACATCGGGGTTTTGGGCAGTCCCGCGCAATACGGGACGATCTGGGGTGAGGGCACGGCTACGGTGGGCGAGTATTAGGTTATCGTGGATTAGCGATCGCAAATCATCATCTGAAAGCAATTTGACTTTCTGCACTTCATGTGATGTGCGGAAGCCGTCAAAGAAATGCATAAAGGAGACTCGCGTCTCTAGGGTAGCAGCATGAGCAATGAGAGCAAAATCTTGACTTTCCTGCACCGAAGCGGAACACAGCAGAGCAAAGCCAGTCGCACGAGCTGCCATCACGTCGCTATGGTCGCCAAAAATTGATAAAGCATGAGTAGCCAAGGAACGGGCAGCAACGTGAACCACGGCGCTAGTCAACTCACCAGCAATTTTGTAGAAGTTGGGTATCATCAACAATAATCCCTGAGATGCCGTGAAGGTGGTACTCAGAGAACCTGTTTGCAAAGCCCCATGCACAGCACCAGCCGCTCCCCCTTCGCTTTGCATCTGCACGACACTGGGAATAGTACCCCAAAGGTTGGGACGACCTTCTGCTGACCAAGCATCTGCCCATTCACCCATTGCTGAAGAGGGGGTGATGGGATAAATGGCAATCACTTCATTTAATTTGTAAGCAACACGGGCAACAGCCTCATTCCCGTCGATGGTTGCAAAGGTTTTGTTCATAATATGATTTTTGTCCCCGCCTCTAAGCTGCATTATCAGAACACGTGAATATAAGAATCAGAAATAGCCAGTACTAGAAAGCAAGTGTATTATCTGCATTAAAGATTTAACGGTAGGATTTACTCCACGTTTAAAGAATAGTTTGTTGATACCTTTAGGCTCTTAAATTAACTTTCAATCAATACTGCATCTATTAATATCTCATCCGCAATATTGCATCTATTAATATGTATTAATAATGTACTCAATGACCAAAGTCTTTGTTTTAAAAGACTTTTAGAGAATTTATTCTTTTTTGTGGGGTACAGGTACGGGAATATTACATTGCTAATCGCCGATTTCCATACCATTGACTCAAATCATCTCCAATCGCCTCAATAATCGCGATCGCCTCAGTTATTGATTTGCATCGGCAGCTAAAAGTGCAAACGCTTGCTCAACCCGTTGTTGATAGTCCTGCGGGCGAATAGCGGACTTATTAGCGATTGCGTTGGCGTAGCCCGCCGCAGGCATCTTTTTTCCCCAGAAGAGTGACTGGGGTGGGATTCAAAACATCTAAATAGCTTAAAGGAATAATAGGATACCACTGTTTAGTCCAAGAAAACTGAGTTGTCATAATAAGAGTTAGAAACCTAATTTATAAAACTATAACAGTAAGTTAATTTGGCAATATAACACCTCAAAAATTGGTACTGAATAGCTGGATAAAAGTAGGTCACTGGCGATCGTATTACCATCGGTAGCAACGGAAGTACGATCTAAAAACCTCACAATTTTGCTACTATCCGGTGCTGATTTAGACAGAATTAACTATTTATTATCGAATGAATCTTTATTATTAAGGATAGTATCTTTACCGCTAATATATAGAAGCACAGTTAATTGATGTCAATCAAACATACGTTATAGTTTAACATTTTTATATTGTGTAATGAATGTGTGAATTATCACTAAACTTCAAAAAGTATCAAAATTTATTTTGTAATATAATCTTATGTGTTTTTTATTAACTACAATTTATGCCTTATCGGAGAAATTTTTTAAGAAGAGCAGGATATACAACCCTTTCTGCCTTATTAACTATGGGGTTTTTACAAAAAGATAACCAAAAAGAAAATCAAGGCACGAATGCTATTGCAGGAAATTATACAAGTAAAAATTTAAATTCTCCTCTTCGGCAATTAGCTGCTGCCAAAGGAAAGCGCTATGGCGCAGCAATTTCTAGTGAATTTTTGCAAACAGAGAAAGATTACGCTAACCTGATGGCTCGTGAATGTTCCATTGTGACACCGAACGGTGAATTGAAATGGAACGCTACTGAACCACAGCCAGGACAATTTACCTTTGAATCAGCAGATGCGATCGCTAATTTCTGCCAAAAACATAATATAGACATGCATGGGCATACCCTTTTCTGGCACATGGGAAGACCAGACTGGCTTCCTTATCCCCCTACACTTAAGACGCTCGAACGCCATGTTAAAGGAGTCATGGGGCATTATCGCAATAGTCCCGTTTTAAAGTCTTGGGATATTGCCAATGAAATTATCGCTGATAGTGAAAATGAAACTGATAATGCAACAATCGGTTTGCGTAAAGGGGTAAAACCAGAATTGATTCGAGACTTATTTTTAATTGCCGCTTCAGTTGATAACAGCAAGAAATTTTACCTAAACGATTTCGGCATTGAAGGCGCTACATGGAAATCAGATCGTTTCTTAAAAATGGTCGAATATCTGAAGAATAGTGGCGTTAAAATTGACGGGGCAGGTCTCCAATCACATCTATGGTTTTCTACTGCATATCCTTTTGACGAAAAAGGACTTAATTCGGTCTTAAAACGGCTTAACGATCTTGAAGTGAAACCAATAATTACAGAATTAGATATTATCATTGATACCCCGCTACCCGATAGTATCAAAAGCCTAGACCAAATGGTAGCCGATAGTTACAAGCGATATCTTGACCTGTGCTTTGCAGCTAAAGTCGATACTGTGATTACATGGGGACTTACTGACCGTCATACCTGGATACGTCATCCTCAGTGGATGCCAAGAAAAACCTTTAGAAACAATCCAAGTCTCTGGAAATTTCTGCGTCCGCTTCCCTTCGATGAGAACCTGCAATCTAAACCAGCTCGCAGTGCTATAGCCCAGGCTTTTCAAGAATCAACTTAATACTCCACTCAGGCGTAAATATAGTATTTCCTCAGCGACTGAGGTACACCCAAATCTTGTTTACCAAGCTTAGTAGATTTGAAAATGTACCTCACTATACCGGGAAATTCTATAGTATTTTTAAGTATTATTCTAAGCAAAATAGATAAAAAAATTTTTTGCTATTCACGATTATGAAAGTTGAATAAGACTTACTGACTAGTTAATCATTAAACCTTAGTACAACATTTCATAAATTCGTGACGAATTGAGTAACCTACTGGTAAGGCTTTGAGAAACTCGATAACGCTACGAACTTGTGAAATTTCGTACTTAGAAATACCAGCGGGTTATTTTTTTTTTGTTGAGTTGAGGAGATACTCCAAATTTCTCGTAAAAATAATGTAGCAACAAACCAAGGCTCTAGTAAGTAACGTCTCCAAAGTCTTTTTGGTTCAGACAACAAGCGATACAACCATTCTAATCCCACCTTTCCCATCCAGCGAGGAGGAGTAGGTATTGCTCCTGCTATATAGTCCATACAGGCTCCACTAGTCAAAATAGTATTGGTATGAAGATGTCCAAGATTTTCGTAAATCCAATATTCTTGGCGTGGCATACCCATTCCCACCATTAATATATGAGGTTTGTAAGCATTAATTGCAGCTACAGTGGCGAGATTTTCTTGACTATCTTTATTTATATCAATATAGCCATGAGCGCAAGCAATCTGTAAACCCGGAAATTTATGGCATAAAATATTTGCTGCTTTTTCAGCAACTCCTGGCTTTGAACCTAAATAGAATACACGCCAGCCTTTAGTAGCAGCTTCTGCCATCAGAGGACATACCCAGTCAGCATAGGTTACTCTTTGTTCGCGTTTAATTGGAAAACCCAACAGCTTTCCAATAAATACTAAAGGCATACTATCAATATGGGTATATTCTGCCTTGGAATAAAAAGCTTGCATTTTTAGATCGTTATGGAAGAGATAAAGACTATGTAAGTTGTGATTAGCAATAATCCATTTTTCATCCTGCTCGATAGATTCTTCAATCAATGAATTTAAGTCAAGGATAGACAGTGCATCTACTTGAGCACCAATAATTTTATAAGAAAATCGCTTTTTCATATCTTGTTTTTCTTTTGATAAATATGAGATTTTATCTCAAAATCAAGGTTAGGATTCTAAAATCAATCATCAATATTTCAATATAGAAATACTGATATATTGAAATACCTAAGCTTTTTAGTTAAAAATTATTATCTAAAGATAACTAAAAAGCACTTATTTTCACGAGGATGTCTGCGATATTTTGTGCTTTTGCATTCCATGAATACTTTTCGGTAATTAAAGTATATGCCGTATCTACAAGTGATTGATATTTATCAATATTTGAAACAGCATCTAGTATTGTGTTAGCGACTTCTTCGCTAGAGTATCCTGTTACCAACAGATGTTCCAAGTTGCGAAATTCTTCTAAACCTCGCAAGCCTTCTGGTGTTGATATAACTAATTTTCTACTAGCGAAATAATCTAATGCTTTATTCCGAGCGCCACCTGCTACTGCTTGTTTGGAAAATGGCAACAAAGCAATATCTGCATATTTCAGATGGGCTACAAAATCTTCTCTTTTAGGTAAAAATCCTAAAAAAGAAATGTTAGAGGGTATTGGTTCTGAAATATCACTACTATCTCTACCAATAACAACAAAATGCACTTTTTCTTGATGAATTTCAAGGGATTTGGCGACCTCGATAGCCATTGATACAGACATATCATTAGTTGGAAATTGAAATGTTTTGGGAGCAATAATAACCACTATTTTAGCTGGTCTAAATGCTTGATAGGGGTCTTTATCTGGAAAAACTTCAGTATCGAGTAAGTCTTCAGTCACTCCATTCCCGATAGAATAAATTTGTTGTGGAGTTTTTCCATACCATTGCGAAATTAGTTTAGGAATTGATTCACCTGCTGCAATAATTGGACTACCAGAAAATATTAAAATTCCTTGAGCAATATATGTCTTAATACATTGTGCAAACTCTTTAAAAGGATTGGCAACTGAAAACAAACGCATCCAGTATTCATAAGGCGAAAATGTATGAAAATCTAAGACAAGAGAGGAACTACTCTGTTTTCTAAGCTTTAGTGCAGCTAAAGCAGCCAATCCAGGTAGTGTTTCTTGAGCATACACAATGTCTGGACAAAAATCGTCGACGCACTTTTCTATGGATTGAATATATGACTTCAAGCTTCTCGATCCAATAGAAAGAGAAGGTGCATAATTAACAGATGAACAATCTAAACCTAGCTGAAAGACATCAAAATGTTTAGTAAGATATTGTCCTAAATAAAAAGGTCTAGTAAATGCACCAAATGGCTGACTAGAATCGAGAGTTGAGACAATTAGTAAGCGTTTACCCATAAAATGATTGCTGATTATTATTTTATAATTTGAAATTACATTTGTCAAATTATTAAGATACGTTATAACTTGTCCAAATATCATTTACCAATGACTCTCGTGTAAGTATTAGACTTCTGAGCTAGTTTGATTAATATCCTCAGAAAATGTAGGAGAAGTTGCTAAATCTTTGTAACCAATAATTGCTCTAATATAGGGTAAGAACCAGTACAATATCCAGAATAGACCAGAATGTCTACTACAAAATATAGTCCATGATTTCAATGGAAATGCTTTGATTTGTAGTACTTTTTTCAAGCGTTCTAAGAGATTTAAATTGGTATCTGCCCAACTATTGCGGATAGAGTTTTTAGTGCAAGTACCAATATACCCAGGAGCTACCCATATTTTACAACCCAATTTACGCGCTCTCAGGGCATAATCTAAATCTCCTAAACTATGGACAAAAGCTGTATCAATATTGCCAACTTTGGCGGCAACACTTTTAGAAATTAGCACGCAGTTACCATACATAGCATCGCATTTTTGGATAACGGAGCTTGGTTCTAAAAATTCAAATTTATTAGAATACCAATTTTTAGATTTTACTGCTCCTCCATAGGTTGCTTTTCCTGTAATTGAGTCTTTAGTTGAACCAACTACAATTGAGTCTGGATAACCAAGTTCTGTCAAATCTTGATGAACTTGTAATAGTTTACTCACAGCATTGGCTTCCAAAAATGTGTCATCATTCAACCACAGATAATAATCATATTGATATTTTATTGCCTCACCAAAAGCGAGATGCATTCCTCCCACCCAAAATAAATTGCCATTACCTTGAAGAATTTGTACTTCTGGATATTCTGCTTTAACAGCCTCTGTAGTCCCATCAGAACTCCCATCATCAGTTAAATAAACATCACAATGATTTTTTTGCTGATATAAAGCATTTAGACAGGCAAGAGTTGTATTCCGTCTGTTATGACATGTCATAATTACAGCTAGATTTGCTTTGTTCATTTCATTTGCCTCAGATAATATGTACAAAAATGATTAATTGAAATAATAAGCTTAGATGAAATTCTGAAAAATTATTTTCATAATCTAAATCATCAGTTGTCTACATTTCATATATATATTTTTTTTAGAGCAGTTTAAAACTTAACTTTCTTTTCTATCCAGCCACTAAAATTAATATCTAGATTAAATTTTTTTAATTTTTGCTCAATTCTTCTGACTCCCAATAAATATCTATGCCAAACTGATACACGAGGCATATTAAGTCTGATAACCTCTTCACATAACCATTGATATTTCTCTGAGTTGACATTCAAGTTTTTCGATCTTTTTATTTGTCCATACCAATCGTTATAAAAAAATAAGTTGAAATAATGAATGGATACAATATTGTTCCAATGTTTAATTTGTAGTTCTTTTGATAAACGGTTATGTAAAGGTAATGGATAACTATAGTTAGAGGGAAGATGTTCAACGTTTTCTTCCAAGGCACATAAAGTTACAGACAAAACAGACTGCTCAACAAAATAAATACCCTGGGGAGGAGTAATATCCAAGCGCATTACTTTTTCAAAGTTCTCTTTCCAAGTTGTAAATATACCCGCACTCCTTCTTACAGCAATCAAACCAGAATTCCAATAAGCTCTGATTCTCTTATTCCCAATTGGTGTGTCAACAAATATCTCACGCTTTACTCCCAGTACTTCATATAGTTTTTGCCAATACCATTCTTGAGGGTCTTGCAGACCTGTAGAACCAATTCCTTGACCATACTCAGGACGCATCCGTACATTACAATCTACTGGCAATAAAAATTCTTTTGGTTCAGAAAAAAAGCATTTGTCACTGTCTAAAAAAACCAATATTTCTGCATCGACATTTTGTTCTGCATAGGCACAAACTAAGGGTTTATTGGCTAAATAATATTCATGAAATTCTCGATTTATTGGAATTTGTTGGTGAATCACCTGCAATGCTTCAAACGCTTGTTGGGTTTGCTTTAATATCGGTTCACCTACTCTAGGATGAAAACTATATATAGGTGTATGTTTCAATTTGCCGCAGAACTTACGAATACTTTCTGCAAGCATCAAAGATTGACCTTCTAAACGGCCAGGTTCTGTACAAATTATAAAAGCTATAGGTATTGACATATTATGAAGTATTGATTTACTAAGTTAATTACTCAATGAAGATTTCTTGGCTATCATCAATATTTCCTGAAACAAGGCTGAATAACGACGTGCTTGAAGTTCCAGGGTAAATTCTTGCTCGGCTTTCTCACGAGCATAAAATGACAGTTTTTGCAACCTCTGTTCATTTTCAAGTACCCAGGTGATTCCTTTGGCAAAATCCTCAACTTCATAAGGTTTAGCCAAATAACCGTTCTGCTGATGATTGACAATATCTTTTAAGCCAGTAGAATTAAACGCCACAACTGGAGTACCACAAGCGAATGATTCCGAAGCTGTCTGTCCAAAAGATTCTTGAAGAGATGGTACAAGCATTACATCAGCAGCTGAGTAAACAGTTGCTAAAGATATAGCATCATGTAAGTGTCCTAAATAGTGGGTTTTGAAGCCTAAATCAGGTGGATTTTCGGGTTGAGATGCTCCAAAAATCACAACTTCCAAGTCATCCTTCCAGCCAGATTTACTCAATTCTTGTAAAGCTGGTTGTAACAAATGAAATCCTTTATTTCTATCGCTTGTTGCTTCTATCGCTCCAAAGAGTATCAGTTTTTTATCTTGAGGTAAATTGAGTGCTTCTCGTGCAAAATGTTGATTAATCGGTCGATATTTTTGAGTATCTAATCCGTGGGGAATTACCTCAATTCGCAAATTCTGGAATAAAGAGCTAGAACGAGCGCACTCTGCTAGCCAAGAACTTGGTGAAACCAGAGTTAAATTTAAATTTTTCCAAGCTTTTACTTTGCGCTGCCATACCCAACGGGATAAATCCCATTCATTACCACTGTTGAGTTGAGGACAAGCCCCGCAGGATATTTTGTAGCGATCGCATTCTCCAGTAACGTGACATCCTCCAGTAAACCCCCACATATCATGGAGAGTCCAAACTAGAGGGCGCTTCAGTTTAGCAAAGGTTTCTATTTGCATAAAACCTCCGCTAATCCAATGCAGATTGATTATATCTGGATTAATCTGAGCAACTTTAGGAATAACTCTATCTGGCAACCATTGAGTAAAAAATGGGGTATTTTTCTTTTGACGATAAAGCTTAAATGGCAAACTTTCAACTGTCAGCTTTGCCTTAGCGATGCCTTGAAACAGTCTAATTTTAGGTGCAATTACTGTTTTATCATTACTATATTTTTCATGAACTAACATTTTTGACTGTAGTCCTATATTCTGTAAACCTGTGTGTAAACGATATGCAGCCCTGGCTGCACCGCCACTAATATCATGGGTACTAATATGTAAAATTTTCATTTTTATTAACTTAATAATCACTAAAACTCTTTCTGATTGCCACAAAAACTAATTGACTAAAATCTTTTTATGATTTCGTTGATATTCAACAGTCAATGATAATGACGTGGTGATATACATTAACCAATTCCAGCTAGGAGTTAATAATCTGGCTTCTGAAAAATTCACTATGACAATGATAATTAGCATCTGCATTGGCCAATAATCTTCCGGTTTTTTAGCCACAGAAATAACTCGATTCAGTGCCATTACAAAAAACCGGACAAACCCTGCTGCAAAAGTCAAAAAACCTAAGAATCCTAATTCTAACAATATTTCTAAAAAACCATTGTGAGCATTACTTGCCCAATCATAAGTAGCTCTTAATTTAGATGCAGCATTACTAGTCCAAAACCCCGAAAATCCATAACCTAGCCAAGGTCTTTCCAAAATTTTAGAAATTACTAGCTCCCAGAGGTCAGATCGTCCATTGAAGGTAAGGTCTTTACCAGAAGTCCCAACTACAGTTTCGGCATTGCTGAGAAGTAATATTGAACAAATTATTAATAACATCAAAGTTGAAGTAATCATAATAACTTGTAATTTATAATTAGTTTTCTTCAACGATCTGTAGAAAGGTAAAAGTAATATCATTGTCAATAAGATCGTTAAAGATGTTGTTGAACGTGAGAGGATAATTAGACATACAGATATCCCACATAGTGCCCACATCAACCAGCGATATCGATGACCACTAAGAGCAATGTGTAAAAAAACTCCTGCACTCCAAGCCATCATGTAACCTAATTCATTTTTATGACCATAAATTCCACTCCACATACCTAGTAATTCAGATGATTCGTGAATATAACCTGGTAAGAATGCAGAAAATAGCATAGATAATGATGCAGCTACACCAAGTGCCCAAGCTATCAATCTCATTTGTTCCCTAAGGGAATAACGCATTGCTAAATAGATTGCAAGAAAATATATACGGATTAGACCTCTTAAATAAGTAAGACTAGAACTTAGGTCTTCTGACCATAAAAGAGAAAATATAACTATTGCTAGTAGCAAAAACTGTAATGGACTTCTGGTAATTACATAAAGAAAACCTTTCCAGTATAAAATTATGAAATAAAATAGGATTAAATATGAAACTATATTGAACAAAGTATCTAGCTTATCGCCTCCAAGCGTAGACATGGAAACTTCTTGTGCAGGGTGTATTGTTAATGCACCGACAGCAATCAGTAATAGCAAGATAGTTAATATTTTTTCTGTTAATTTTACTTTCATTTAGAATATTTAATTAATTTATTTGTTTATCGTTGAATAATTCAATCTTTTCTTCACTTCCTCTTTAAAAATATTCAATGCACTTGCTTTATAGACTGTTTTTTGTGTAAAATTATCTGCTTCTACATTCCTGACAATAAATGGTGGATGCTTTAAGGGGAATTTCATTGCCTGCATAGACATATTGATGAAGGAAAATCCTTGATTTGAAGTGAAATGAGTTGCGTCTGCACCAACACCAACATTAGAGATTAAATTGACATTGGGAATAATACTTAAGCTTCCCTGCATCCAACAAGCAAATGTCCATTGGTAATCCCAGGTTATACCTGTAGGATTGTCATAAATAGACTGAAATATTCGTTGCCAAGAATTTACTGCTTTTTGGTCTATAAGAATGTCATGTAAAAGGTTTTCTGCTTGCACCTCTTTCCAGAGTTTGATAGTCAAATCATAATGTTGCCAAGCACGTCTCCAACTTGCCCAACCCCAGCAATGGTTATAGCGAGAAAAATAGTAACTGTAATTTGTACGTTTTCGTCCAAGTTGAAGATTTTGAGCAGAAATTGTGGCGATTCTGGTATCATTTCTATATTTTTCTAGCAGTTCTTCGCTAAAGCTGAAAAAAGTTGAGTGAGGAATACAATCATCTTCTAAAATAATTGTCTCTTCAACATTATTAAAGACCCAATCTAAACCACTTGATACCCGTTTTGCACAACCTAAGTTGATATCAGAATAATTCTTTATTACTTCACAGTCCCAATCAACTCTCTCAATAATTGCCCTAGTCGCTTCACATTTTTCTGCCTCACCTTCGCGGTCAGTGCGGGGCCCATCTGCAATTACAAAAAGTTTTGTTGGCTTTACTTGGCGAATAGCTTCAAAAACTTTTTCTGTTATTTGGGGGCGTTTAAAAATAATAAGAGTTACTGGTGTTTGTATCATATAAAAGTTAAATAATAACGATCAGTATTTGTAAAAATGAATAAGCGATCGCACCTGAATCTTAAAGAGCTTTTGTGTTCTTGAATCAAATGCGTTGCATATAAAAGCAGCAGCAGCTTGAGATATTATTGTTGCGATCGCAGCCCCAAGTCCTGCATATTTAGGAATAAGTAATAAATTGAGAATAATGTTTAGTATCGCTCCAAATAAAGTCTTACCTAAAGAAACATGGTTCAAACCTTCAGCAATAAACCAAGGTGATGTTGCAAGACCCATAAATACAAACAAAGAAGTCCAAATATGAACTGCTAATATTGGCCCTGCTTCTGCATATCCACTTCCAAACATCACCATAATTATCTTGTCAGATAAAAAGGACATAGGAAGAGCAATTGCTAAAGATATACATGTCATAAGACTGAGTAATTGTCCTATTCGCTGATAGTAAAGACTTTCTGATTTTTCCTTGGCGGCATAAATTGCTGGAGCAACAGAAGAAACAATAGCCCCCGGAATAAAATACCAAATTTCAGAAACACGTACAGCCGCAGAATAAATACCAACCTCACTATCTCCGATCATTTGACCTAACATCACCTGATCTATTCTCATAAAAATCATGATGGCGAACCCCGAAAAAATTAGAGGTAAACTCTCTTTCAAAAGAGTTTTAGCAGTTGCAACACTCCAACGCCATAACCACAATGAAGAACCTTTGACTTGGTAAACAATCAGTAAGCCAATTGCACTCATTGCAAATTCTGCTAATGTTACCAAAGCAAAAGCTAGCAACGGTGCTTTTGTTAAAATCAGTGCGATTTTGATGAGAGTATTTAGCAGAAATGCCGTATTTTTAGCGATTACAGTATATTTTGACTGCACCTGTGATTGAAACCACAGTTCAATAGTATCAGATGCCCTAAAAACTCCTGCTATTCCTAAAATTGCAACTAGCCATATCTTTAGTGTTTCATGCTCACCTAAGAAAAACATCGTGCTAACTGCCAATAAAACAGAAGCAATTCCACCCAAAAACTTTAGCCAAAAAGTAGTTCCTAAAATTTCCTCTTTGTTTGATGATTGACGCACAAGATGGCGAACTACTACGTCGTCTAGTCCGAGAGTAAAAATTGGGCTAAATAAGGCAACAAAAGCTAAAGTATAGTTAAATAGACCATACTGTTTTACTCCTAAATAACGTGCTACCCATACTCCTACAACCAAGCTTGCACCCATACGTAGAATGCGGTCAGCAAATAACCAACCTGTATTAGCAATAATTGCACGCAGACCAGAACGAGATTTAAATTTCGATAAGTTTTTGATTTTTAATTTACTTAACATTATTTTTATGAACGAATCATCTAAAATTATTTGTACTTATCAATCTCGCTAGTGCAATATTTTCAGTTTTTCCAAAGACAAAATGAAGTGTATTTTTCAGTATTTTATATTATTGAGCCTTGACAATATTTTGAATTTACCACTAATCAAAATTTTCAAAAAGTAGCTAATTATTAAAAGAATTCCCTTGATTTTCCAATACAAACTATGCTCAAATACGAATATTATTTTCAAATAAGTAATAAAATCTTGATATTTTGGGCATGGTATTGTTTGTAACTCATTGATAGATGTGAAAGCTAATAATAATGGGGAACTAAAATTGTTTTTTTGCAAAATGTAATTAAACAGAGAATTACGCTTCCAGAATCTTTTGTATTCATAGTTTTTGTCTACATCTAAAAAGTTCTTATTATGATATTGATTATTATCATGTATTCTATACCTTACTAAAGGTTTAGACATATAAAACTTTTTAGCCCCAACCAAAGAAGCTCCCCATACCAAACAGTCATCAGCCCTTACACGCCAATCTTCTATATTTTGAATAGGTAAAATTTTTCTAACTATTTCTTTACGTATAGATAATGTTGAAGTTATGGAACCAATCCATTCACCATTATATAAAGTTCTAATTACTGAATAACCCAAATCTAAATCAACTGTATCGTCTTGAAATATGCCTTGTACTGCTCCAAATTTTTTATACGCACAAAAGACAAAATCACATTCACTGCGTCTATTGTAAAAATTTAGGGCGTTTTCTAAATACTGAGGTTCATAAATATCATCGGCATCTAAAAAAAATAGAATGTCACCAGTAGCAGCTAAAAAACCTTCATTAAAAGATGATAGTTGTCCTTGATTTTGTTCTTTAAAGATAGACTTAACATTAGCTAATTGAGTAAATTTATTGATAATTTCCACAGACTTATCTGTAGATGCATCATCAACAATGATAATTTCATCAAATTTAACTGTCTGATTTAAAGCGCTATCAATTGCCTCCGAGAGAAATTCAGCATAATTGTAACTATTAATTAAACAAGAAGTTTTGATTTTAGTTTTTTCCATTATTCCTACACTCACAAAATTGGGTTTAGACGGTTGTAGCGATCGTAGCTTTCACAATTTCTAAGAAAACTTAACGCTCTTTGCGAAATTTAGTTAAACTGCTAGAAAATACCAAATCATGTTCAATTTGTCGTTTTTTAGTGTCATAAAAATAATTATTAGATTCATTTTTAGTATTCACACCATTAATGACTATCCCTAATACCTTCTGACCTGACTGAGTTAAAAACTCTTTAGCTGCATTTGCACTGTTCAAGTCAACCACTCCAGGACGAACAACTAATAAGATACCGTCAGTCAAAGTACTTAAAACAGCAGCATCTGCTATTCCTGACAATGGAGGAGTATCAAAAATCACAAGGTCGTAATCTCTCCCAAAGTTACTAATTAATGTTGCCATACGTTGAGAATCTAGCATTGCAACTGGATTGGGAGGCAAAACTCCAGAAGTAAGAACTTCCAGATTAGGCATGACTTCCTGAACTACTGTATCTAAAGAAGCTTGATTAATTATTACATTACTTAGTCCCATTGTATTTGTTAGCCCCCAGATATGATGCTGTATGGGATGACGCATATCTGCATCCACCAACAACACCCTACGCCCCGCCTGAGCCATAGTCACAGCTAAATTTGCAGATACGTCAGACTTTCCTTCTTTGGCAACGGAACTTGTAATTACAATGCTTTTGAGCGGTTTATCAGAACAGAGGAACTTCAAGTTTACTTGTAGTATTTGATATGCATTACCAACAGGGAAGTAAGGAATATCTCTGCCAATAATTTTGGGAATAGCTCTATCCAGTCCTGGTATAGAAGAATGATCTTTAGCATTTCTACCTTGTGTAGGAATTACTCCCAAAACACTGTATCTCAAGACTTCTTTGGCTTCTTTGACAGTCTTCACCGAGCGGTCTATCAAGTCTAAAGTAAAGGCGACAATGATACCTAAGAAAAAACCAACTCCTGCTCCACCAACAATAAACAGCATTTTCCGAGGTCCTTCTGCTTTATCAGGGATTAAAGCATAGGAAATGACACGAGCATTTGGAATTTTTTGGTTCTGTGCAATATCAATCTCTTGACGTTTCTTTAAGAGTGTTTCGTAAGTCGTTTGAGCTGCTTGCAGTTTCCGTTCTAGCTCTCGTTGACTTTGTTCTAGCCTTGGCAAATTATTTGCTCGTTTGATATAGGCATTTTGCTGTTGTTTGAGTGTGGCAATTTGTCTCTCTAGACCAACCCGTTCTGCCTGGGCACGAGTAATATCTGCAATTAGGCTTTGCCGCAGTTGTCCAACCTGTAAACTTCCCTGTGTTATCTGCGCTCCACCAGCTACTTGTCCTGTTCGCTCTTTTAGCAAGTTCTTAAGAGCTAAGACTTTTTCTTCTAAGTTAGTAATTGTAGGGTGTTCAGGTGAAAAACGGGTACGCTCTATTGCTAGTTTGCTTTCTGTTTCTTGGAGTTCAGCAAGCACTTTCTGAACTCCAGGTGCTTGACTCAATTCAGATTCGATTACACCTTGCCGTGAATCTACCTGAGCTTCACTGCTTAACTGTTCTAGACGACCCTTCACATCATCTAGTTGAGCCAAAGCTTGAGAAATTTGATTTCCTAACTTAGAAATGGTATCGACTGCTGCGGCTGCTTCTTGTTCTAGAACAACAACTTTATTTGTTTCTTTAAATAGCCGCAGTTTTGATTCGGCTCTTCTGACAACTTCCTCAGCTTTAGGTACTTCCGTTACAAGAACCTGTTTGGCTGTCCGCGCTTCATTCTGATTAGCCTTGATATTTAGATCGATATAACTGTCAATAACTTCATTAACAATTTTGGCAGCTAGTTCTGGATCGCCACCTTTATAAGAAAGTTGTACAACATCAGTGCCTTTAATTCCTTCTATTTTTAGTTGTTTTGCCAAATCGGGAATCGAGAGCAGTTTGCCTTGACTATCTTTAAGGTTGAGGGAATTAATCGTTTTCTCAATTACTGGATTCGAGCCAATAACTCTCACCTGAGTTTCCAGGGGATTGTCGTTCACATTCAAAGCTTCTAGGCGTCCTATGTCATCCGGTAAGCCTGTCAGTGAGGAAGAGCGATTTGTTTTAATCATCAAACTTCCTTCTGCCTTGTATGAAGGTTTTAGTGAAAATGCATACAAGCATCCAAGGCTAACAGATATGGCGAAAATTCCAACTAGAGGTAGCCAACGCCGCTGAATAACTTCTAAGTATTTCTGAATATTTACTTCTTCAAAATTTGGTAAAGATTCCATCGTCATAATATATGTAAACTTTTATAAAAAGACTATTTACTTACAGCAAATTGTTCTCAAAATTTTGACTACAGTGCTAATGAAGTCTACTTTGCGATATTAATATTTGCGTTTATTTTTAGCTATATCTTGCTGTTGAGGTTCTTCAATATCTGAAGTTAACTAGTAGTTTTGCAAGTCGGGATTTGAACTTAGATTGATATTCTGATGAGAGCAAAAACAGGATAAATCACAATTTTATGCCTGATTTAGTCGCTTTCCATTTTAGGGGCTTAATTTTGGTTAATTTCGTTTTGTGTTACTACTAATGCAAGTATTGATTAGTAAGCTAACAATCACTATCATATTATGTAAGAACACTGATTTTTATAACTTTACAAAAAATTTATACAATATACTAATATATTCACTCTCGGTTTGCTGATTTGAAAAGACAAGAGGAGTTAATTCGTTCAAAGTAAGGAATAGAACAATTGTGCCAGTCTATAAGCAATGTAAGCATTTTAGAGATAAGCCTTGGACAGTGAAAACAGATACCTATAAAGACTGGATGAATCTTTACATAAGCTAGTTCAAAACTTTAATTAACAATTAATTTTTGCTCTAAATAATAGTCAATTTTGGGAATAATATGGGACTGCCAATCATAAAATTGCATTATTTTAGTCTTGAACCCATAAGGACTCGCAATCAGTTTAATTTGCCTTTATATAGAAATACATTAAGTTTTGTAATATTAATGTAATATATAGTAATATGCATGAAATATAGACGGCTAGTAAGTAAATTGGCTCCAGCTTAAAATTAATGTAGCCTAGCAAACGAGTATCAAATAACAGCGTGGTTAGAGCAAGAAATTAGTCTACATCAGACTACTACAAAACAGCGGAAATCCAGCTACTAGCTCAATTAAGCAGACAAATAGCTCAAGCAACTTGTTCAACGTAGGCAAACTTCCGTGATATTTTACTAGATTTCACTATATTTTTAATGAAGTTTCCCTATATTTATTATTACCTGTGTTAATCTAAGGTACTCAAGCTAGGCTGCTATTTCTTGGTTTTTGTATCTAGACAATTGTAATTATTAAACTGACATTAAATGTTGAGAGATTGAATTATGAAATCTTCTTCTATTCTCTTAGCCGTTGTGATTAGCGCACTCACTCTCAGCCAGAGTGCCTATGCTAATCAAGAGAATGTTCCCATAACAACAGGCGATCGCGATCGGGCTGGAGTTTTATTGACAGAACCAGCTACGATTAACGCTACATGGAGTAATTTTATCGGGCAGACTAATAATCCAAAACAAACTGCTGAATCAATTTCGCTAGTGCAGCAGCAAGGATGTCAAAAAATTAACCCACTTGAGTACATCAATAACCCAAGCGCTTTTTTTAAGCAATGTCAGGAGCCAACCAAGGCTCAAAGTACTGAACCAATTGAGTATCTCAAGGTTCCGAAACTGGATTCTGGTATTAGTGTGACAGTTACTAAATTTTGATATAAGAACTTTTTTAACAAAAAATAGCTAATTCTTGGTAGTGTGATTTATCTAGATAATTTACGCTCAAATATGGATGAAATATTTATGCTGGCTGCTTTAACTCAAAGCAGAAAAGCTTTGCCGGAATGTTTGCCGAACCCACCAGTAGGCTGTGCGATCGTAGATGGCCAGGAGATCGTAGCTCAAGGATACACGCAAGCACCAGGAAAACACCATGCTGAAGCTGACGCACTTAAACAGATTCAAGGCAAAGCTTTCAACGAGTTGAAAATGTATGTAACTCTTGAACCTTGTTCTTTTCATGGACGCACACCTGCATGTGCTTTAGCGATCGCTAAAGATTGTCGGATAGATGAAATATATGTATCTATACTCGATCCAGACCCCCGCAATAATGGTCAAGGATTAGACATTCTTAAAAAAGCAGGAAAAATAGTTAATGTCGGGTTATGCGCCAATGAGGTAAATGCTTTTCTTAACCAATATCTACTAAAGTGATGGTTGAAGAATTAGATTAAAACTTCAATATAGTATCATTTTCCCAAAAATCTTTGCAATAAGCCAGCCATCTATCTAAACTTATAACTATGGTTTTATGTCAACTAAAAATTGAAACTAGTAAGCCATAAAGCTGTGAGATGTTCCTTCATTAGGAGTTTTAGACTATTTCCGACTTCTCCAAAAAGTGGGAATGTTGTTCTTCAAGCTATACTGCACAACAATCAACTAGACACCCTTACACAAAAATCTTTTCGCTTAAAGAGGATATTAGTTAGGGCGATCGCGGGTGTTGCTGTCTTGCCAAGTATCATCCTTGATGTTAGTGTTACCACTGTTAGTACTTTTAGTCCATAAAATTTCTCTAGGAGTAATCAAGTTGATTATACCGCATCCAGTGCAGATGTCTGCGTTAAATTATGACACAAGTGCAATTGTCACAGATATCTGCGTCTTCTCGATCGTCCTAAATCCCAGGAAAGAGATATGAGTAAGAATGAATGTACAGATGTAGCAGTGCTACGTCTGTGAAGTGTTCTGGATACCGCATAATTAATTTCACCAGATGCCTCATTACTAAAGTATTTGACCAAATTCTTAAAGAAAGCGGTTATTAAAGAGGGGAAGCAGGAGAAGTTCTTTCTTTCATGTTTAACGAGCGCCAACTATGTACCTGGCTTGATATGCTTAAGATTGTATTACAAAAAAATCAGCTAAGAAATGGATATTTTATATCTAATGAATTTTTATTTAATGATATTAATTTTATTGATAAGTAGACTATAAACACTTCAAAAAATGAATTGTTTGTTATTTTTTATAGTCGCTATTAATATTTTATCTCTTGGATAATAGAATCGTGGCTCAGTATTTTTAATTTTCCAGTAAGCGCATTGGATAACTAGACTAAATTTAATTGTTAATTGTATTTTAGAATATGCAAAAATCAATGATAGAGGAATGTAATTACTTCAAAGGATATGCTAATGATACTTTAGGTAATTGATTTGTGAGTGGTGATGATGTTACTATTAAGGGGTAGGTTGATTTTGGGTTTATTATCTCCAACAATTAACTTGTAATGTATCATAGACCAGAATTCATCAGTGTTGCAAATTGATTAGACCTTTTGCATAAATTACAAATTAATAAACCCACCTCGCCAAAGCGTAGCTTTGTCTACCTTCCCCAAAAGCGGCAAGGAAATTAAAGGATGGGGTGTTAAGTACTTTTGCAAAATATCTATGATTAGCAGTGTGAAATGGCTGTGGGTCTGAATATCTAGACTTGATACCAATAAATTGATGAGGTTACAGAGGAGCAAATAACCATGAGCAACTTAACATCTCCACATACCGAAGTTCAAAAAACAAAGAAAAAAAGTTTAGCCGCAGATAAAAAGCCTCGAGCTACAGATGATATTGTGCGTAGTTATCTGCAAGAGATCGGGCGTGTAGATTTGTTGACTCGCGAACAAGAGGTTATTTTTGCCCAACAAGTGCAGCAGATGATGAATTTATTAGCTGCTAAAGAAGAATTGGCTGTGAAATTAAACCACGAACCCATGCTGCAAGAATGGGCAGATCGGGTGGAATTAAGTGTCGAAGAGTTAGAGCAACAGCTAAATTTAGGACACCAAGCCAAGCAGAAAATGATTCAGGCTAATCTCCGGTTAGTGGTAGCTGTGGCGAAGAAATACCAGCACCGCAACCTGGAATTTATGGATTTAATTCAAGAAGGTACTTTAGGTTTAGAACGAGGGGTGGATAAATTCGATCCCGCTCTTGGTTACAAGTTTTCTACTTATGCTTACTGGTGGATTCGTCAAGGAATTACACGGGCGATCGCTCAACAAGGACGTACAATTCGTTTACCTATTCACGTCTTTGAGAAACTGAACAAAATTAAACGGGTGCAGCGAGAATTATCTCAACAGTTAGGTCGCGTTCCTAGTACTGCTGAAATTGCCACTGCCTTATCTTTGACACCTAGCCAAGTTCGAGAGTGTTTGTACTTAGCTCGTCAGCCCTTCTCTCTTGAGGCGCGAGTTGGCGAACAACAAGATACAGAATTGCAGGACATATTGGAGGATGATGGCCCTTCTCCCGAAGATTATGCCGTTGAAGAATCTCTCCACCAAGACTTACAAGACTTATTGGCAAAGTTGTCTCCCCAGCAGCGAGAAATATTAACCTTGCGTTTTGGTCTAACGGATGGGTATGAACTTTCTTTAGCACAGATTGGCGATCGCATGGGTATTAGTCGAGAACGGGTGCGTCAGATAGAACAAAAAGCTCTTAGTCTCCTCCGGCGCCAAAAAGAACAAGTACGTAGTTATCTAGCTAGCTGAGGTTATTTTTTCAGAATTTAGGACATTTAAACTCAGGAAGTCACCGTCATAGCTGTGTAAAATTCAGTCATTATGGGCGAAAATAAACTTAGATAATTTCTCTTAATGATTTGACATGAGCACATCAAAGACAGTGCAACAGTTGCAAGTGCAATGGGTGACTCCTGAAAACTTTCGGCGTTATGGACAGGTTATTTTTGCAAGTCTTGATGGCAAAACTTACGATGGGGAAGATGCCCAGTTAAAGCTGCAAAATGGGATTCCACGATTTTATATTATGCGGTTGGAGAAAATAGGACGAAAGTTTCACAAAATTACTCGCCATGTGCAATGCACTCAATGTCTGGGTTCTTTGGAAGGGAAGGATTGGTTAATTGCAGTTTGTCCTCCTCATAATGATGTGAATGAACCAACATTAGAAGAGATTGCTGCTTTCCGCATTCCGGGGAATTGTTTTATCAAGCTACATGAGGGTACTTGGCACGCTGGCCCCCATTTTGACCATGAAGCTGTAGATTTTTATAATTTGGAACTAGCTGATACAAATATGGTGGATCATTTCACCCATGATTTTCTCAAGAGTCATCAAGTAGAGTTTGAGATGGTTTAAGTAAAATTAGGTTTAATTATAGATATATACAAGCCATTTTCCTGGATCAGTTCAACCATTTGAATCTACTTTCTACCGAAGGAAAGATTAATTCAAGTATTACGTCAGTTTGGTTATGATGTATAGATGTGTAATGTTAGCCTAGAAATTGATATCCCAGTAGAATAGTTGCGTAGAACTTTCCACTGCTTTTGAAATTTTTCTTAAACATTCATTTTATGTCTTCTTCCAATTCTCAATCTTCTGACAAAAGCTTTGTATACCGCGAATTTGGCAACGACAACTCCGCCGCCACAGAAAGACCAATTCCAGAACTACCCCCACAACAACAAAATCTGAAAGTACAAGCTTCCCGCAAAGGGCGCAAAGGCAAAACCGTCACAGTCGTTAGCGGTTTTCAAGCCAAACCGGAAACTTTAGCAGATTTGGTCAAGCAGTTGAAAACCCAGTGTGGGACAGGTGGGACACTTAAAGACAACGAAATTGAAATTCAGGGCGAACACAAACAGAAAATTCTTGATATTTTGACCAAGCTAGGTTACAAAGCCAAAATTAGCGGTGGCTAATCTTGAGTGTGGTTTACCGTATCTAAACCGCGATCTGGATTAAGAGAGAAAATGTTATCTTTGAGAGGTACAAATATGCTTGAACAGTGGTGAATCAGTTTGCCAACAAGCTGTCTTTTCTGAGATAAACAGGAGGTTTAAATGGATTTAGTTCGGATTCTGTGTGCTATTTTTGTGCCGCCTTTGGGAGTTTTTTTACAAGTAGGTTTTGGTATAGACTTTTGGATTAATATACTTTTGACGCTTTTTGGTTACATTCCTGGAATTATTCATGCAGTGTGGATAATTGCGAAGAAATAATTTTTTGTCGGAGTAGGTTAATCGTATCCATATCGGTGTTACTAATTATGATAGAGGCAATTCATGAATTGCCTCTATAAAAAATATTAGGAAATTAATTGTTCTGTATTCGTAATATCAGGTTTGCTTAATACTTATAATGTTTGTAGGTTAGATTGAAGAAGAAAACCCAATATTTGATGCTTGTTCGTGTTCAGCTTCACTGATATTTAATCCAACTTACATTACTAGATTTTATTATCAGTAATCACCCAATCTTGACATTACTTAAATAAACAAAAAACTCTAAAAATACTATTTTATTTTTTAAATACACCTAAGCACTGCCCAATCAAACCCGATATCTAAATAAAATTTGTAAAAACACGATTTATCAACACTGTAATGCACGCTTTGGTGTGGCTGAAAATACCGAATTAACTCTAATTTTTTAACATAGCATAGAGCCTAAACTCTAGAAGCAAGGGGCAGATGTGCAATTGCCATTGCACAGTTGAAACGTTCAAATCTTTGATTAACCCAGTGCGTATATCTAGTACCCAGCCATGAACCATAGGCGCTTTTCGCTCATGGAGTACCTGACGCATGATGGAAGTTTGGTAAAGATTTTTCACTTGCGCCACAACATTGATTTCCGCCAAGCGATTCAGACGTTCTTCTCTTGTTGGCAAGGCATCAATTTCTTCTTGTTTCTCTAAATACAGTTCCCGAATTGGATTGACCCAGTTATCAAGAATTCCGATAGTTCTCCCTTCTAAAGCTGTCTTAATTCCTCCGCAATCGTAGTGACCACAAACGATAATGTGTTCTACTTTCAGGTGTAAAATTGCGTATTCTAAAACGGCTAAAAAGTTTATATCTGTTAGAGAAACTTGATTGGCAATATTACGATGTACAAATAACTCTCCTGGTTCAGTATGGGTAAACTTTGTTAATGCCAGACGACTATCAGAACACCCAATGTATAGAAAAGGTGGTGTTTGTCCATTAGATAATTCTTGAAAGTAAGTTGGATCTAGAGCTAGCTTTTCGGCAACCCAAGCCTGATTATTTCTGAGGAGTTCATCAATGCTGTTGTATTTCATCTTTCGTTAAATTCGAGAGAGAATCTCATCAATATTTTATTTTAACCGATCTACAGTTTTGTCTAAATCAAGATGAACTTTCTCTGAACTAAAATCTTATAAAGATGACAATCTTTTTCAATCGGGGGCAACAACTTTGCTATCGTTATGATGGTTGATTGACCAACGGTGATCGATAGTTACAGAGGAAAACTCGCAAATTTCTTCTAGTCGCTTTTGCTGTACAGCAGCTTTACGGAGAGTAATAATTAGTTGATTCACCTGATGCCGTAAATCTGGGTTATCATTTACTGCTAACATAGTTTGTCTTTCTAAGAGTTGAAGTATAAGTTCGTAGTGAATAGGCGAAGGTAGAGGAATTTGCTCCATGAAGTTAACTTTTGATTTCATATTTGGGATTTTGTATTAGTCACAGTTTATTTCTTGTTAATAAATTGTTACATAATAAATAACTAGTTGCTTATGGCTTTGGTTTGATTAGCAATGAAGATTTGGCAAAGATATTGATGATATTTGATAGCAAAGTGCTGCGTGTATACGCATAGTATGCCCAATTGCTCAACTATTATGTGCAGCCCTGCGCCTTTTAGGGCAGATGGGGTGTTTATTTCAAAAATTCCTCGGTAATATACGGGCGATCGCAGTGCCGGGATCTGGTTGTTTTACCAAAGATTCTCCAATGAGTACAGCAGATGCACCTGCTGTCAGCACTAAACTTAAATCTTCTGGGTTGTGTAGTCCTGACTCGCTGACAACAAGAATATTTTTCTCTTGCAATTGTCTACCCCTTGCAGCTAAAAGTTGGCAAGTAGTTTGCAGATCGACAGAGAAATCTTCCAAATTGCGATTATTGATTCCTACCAAGGAAACTCCATCTAAAGCTAGCACACGGTCAAGTTCTGCCAAGCTATGGACTTCAACCAAGGTTGCCATTTTCAGGTTGTTAGCAATTTTGAGGAAGTATTTCAAATCTTGATCGCTCAAAATAGCCGCAATCAACAAAATAGCATCTGCACCCTGAACCCGCGCCAAGTATATCTGATAAGCATAAACGACAAACTCTTTGCACAGTAGGGGCAAATCTACGGCAGCCCGAACCTTGGCTAAGTTTTCAAAACTACCTTGAAAAAACTTGACATCTGTCAGCACAGAAAGACAACTAGCGCCACCTTGCTGATAAGACAGGGCGATCGCTACTGGGTCAAAATCTTCTCGTAAAACACCTTTACTTGGTGAAGCTTTTTTAACTTCGGCAATCAATGCTGGCTTAGTCTTACCTTGGCGCAAGGCAGCGACAAAATCACGGGTTGGCGGCGCAGTCACTACCTGTTTCAGCAATTGTTGCAAAGGAACTTTTTCCCGCATTTGGTCATATTCTACTTCTTTCTGCCAGACAATTTCCTCCAAGATGTGGTTTGGCGCTGCATCAGGCACGACAGCCTGATAACGCAATATCGATACATCAATAGCTGGGTTAGGTGAACGGCGACGGATTTGCATAATTAGTCATTGGGCATTGGGCATTGGGCATTGGTCATTAGTCATTGGTCATTTGTCCTTATTTATTGACAAAGGACAAATGACACAGGACAAATGATTAAATGGCTCGTTTATAAGCTTCGTCTAGGACTTCCGAGAGTGTCGGGTGGGCGTGAACTAGATGTGCAAGATTGTGGACAGATTGACGGTTGGCGATCGCAGCTGACGCTTCATGAATTAAGTCTGAGGCGTGCAGCCCAAAAATATGAACACCTAAGACTTCTCCGGTGTCTTTGCGATATATCACCTTGGCAATACCGTCGGCTTCATTTTCTGCCAACGCTTTGGAATTTCCTTTGAAGTAACTCCTACTGGTGGCGATTTCAAATCCTTCAGCTTGTCCCAACTCTTTAGCTGCTGTTTCAGTTAAGCCTACATAGCTGACTTCTGGGTGGGTAAACGCCGCTGCGGGGATGCTGCGATAGTCTACTATTCTTTCCCTCCCAACTATATTTTCTACCGCGATGATGCCTTGAGCAGAAGCCGCATGTGCTAACATCATCTTCCCATTAGCGTCGCCAATTGCCCACAAATGCGGCACGACTTCACCTGCTGAGAGTACTGCCATGCGATCGTCTACTGGGATAAAATTCCGCCGATCGACTTCCACACCCACAGACTCTAAACCGAGATTTTTGGTCGCCGGGATGCGTCCCGTAGCCACCAAGCAAGCATCTACTTCGATGACATCTACATCTTCTTTGGTTTTGAAATCTGCTAACTCAATCACCACAGGTGAACCTGGGATAACTTTTTTGGCGTATATCCCGACTTTCGTTTCAATATCGCGAGGAGTAATTAGCACCCGTTCGGCAAGTTTGGCAATATCGCGGTCAAATCCTGGCATTAACTGATCTAGGGCTTCAATCAAGGTGATTTCACAACCCAAAGCTGAGTAAATATCAGAAAATTCTAAGCCGATGTAACCACTGCCAATAATTGCTACCCACTCCGGCAGTGATTCCAACTTCACACCTTGGTCGCTGGTAAAGACAGTTTTGCCGTCTACTTCAATCCCTGGAGGTACAAAAGGAATTGAGCCGGGCGAAAGGATAATGTCTTTAGCTGTGATGGTTTTTTCACCACCGTCTCCGATGATCGAGACTTTTTGCGCCCCAGCGATTTTTCCCCAACCTCTGATGATATCGACTTTTAGACGTTTGAGGCTGTTGGTTAAGTCGCCTTGAATTTTCGAGACGAGATCGTTAGCATGATTAGCGATCGCTTCGCGATCGAATTCCACGCTACCAATTTGAATTCCCAGTGACTTGAGGTGGTGGGCATTGCGTAACTCCCGCACGCGTCCAGATGCTGCCAGCAGCGCTTTAGAAGGAATACAGCCCCGATTAACACAGGTTCCTCCCATATCAGCAGCTTCAATAATTGCTGTTTTCAAACCACAACTTACGGCGTGTAAGGCTGCGCCATGTCCGCCTACACCAGCGCCGATAATGACTAAATCGTAATCATATCCTTGACTCACGTTAGTTTCCCCGTGTGCTTCGCCTATTTATTCTCAACTTGACCGACAATCAGCGCAACCCTTTTAACAGTTATCAGTTATCAGTTTTATCGCTGAACTCTAAATCCCTTACCTTACATTACCCTGACTGTTTACTGTTGACTGTTCACTGATTTCAGGTTCGGGTATTGCTAACTCAAATTATGATTCACTCACTTCTGGCGAAAATATGGATATTTTCATTATATGGGTTGGTTTTCCTAGAAAAGCGACGATTAATTAAGTGAGTATTTGCAGGGTAGTGGAGCTGATTTTAGTTTTGAGCTAGTTAATGAATAAAAATTGCAGTCTCATTCAGAGTCTCCACACCTTTTTCTTTACAGCGCGTTAGCGTAACACTAAGCTGGATTTAGGATTGATCCAGAAGATTTACGCAGGCGATCGCTCGATGTCTATTCCCCAAATTAGTGAATTTACTATCCGCCGTCATGCCAACGCCAAATCTTTCCAGCGAGGCGAGGCATATTATAACGCTGGTGCTGTCAATGCCGTTATCCAACGCGGTCATCTGGTTCAGGCAGATGTTGTAGGCACCGAAGCTAGACCTTATCATGTCAACCTGAATTTCGATAGTAGTGGATTAACCTCAGTAAAATGCACCTGTGCCTACGACTATGAAGGGTGGTGCAAACACATTGTAGCGACGATGCTCGTTTGTGCGCGTAACTCAGAAAATATTGAGCAGCGCCCCACCCTTGAAGAACTACTAAATCGCCTGAATTATATCGAAACTCAAAGGCTGTTGCAAGAGTTGGTAGCAGAATACCCCCCCCTAATTGAGGCAATTGACCGCCATGTAAGTTGGATGACGAATCCTGCTGACAACCAAACAACCATAAAATTTGTGCGCCGCAATACTCTCGATCCCGCTCCTTTTCGGCGGCAAGTACGGCAGATTCTCAAGGATACCGTGCGCTACTTTGAGGAGGGATACGAAGAAGACCCGATTGGCGAAGATTTGCTGAGTGTAGTCCAAACTGCGGTTGATTTTAGCGAACGGGGAGAAGGTGAAAATGCGATCGCTATTTTGTCAGCGATTACCTCTACCTGTGCGGAAAATTGGGATGATGTTGCCGACTACGGTGCTGAAAATGATGAAGTTGTCGCGGAATTAAATAATGCTTGGTGTGAAGCAGTTCTAATCGCCGAACTTACTCCAGAAGAAAAAGTTGATATTCAAATAAATTTAGAAGCTTGGCAAGATGAGTGGAATGCTGATTTTGGTCTAGTTATGGAGGCTTTACGCCAAGGTTGGGATTATCCGCCGCTGGTACAAGTTCTCCAAGGCAACATTACTGAAAGGGGAGCATGGGAAGAAGACGTACCAGATTATGCTGATGATTTGGCATTAATTCGCCTGAAAATTCTCGAACGTCAAGAACGTTATCAAGAATACCTGTATTTAGCAGAAGCGGAAGGGCAAACCCAGCAATATCTGACAATGTTGGGGCGTTTAGGCAGGGTGGAAGAAGCAATTGATGCTGCTCAAACCCAGATGAACTCAATGGAAGAAGCTTTTGCCCTAGCCAAAACACTCAGCGTTCAGGGAGCGTTACAGCAAGCACTAGATATAGCCCAGAGTGGATTAAATTTACCGGGTAATTGTCAGTATGAATTGGGAATTTGGACAAGTGATTTAGCTAGTGAGTTGGGTAATAGTGAAGTTGCTTTATTAGCAATCAAGGCAGCTTTTCAAATGAAGCCCTCCTTTGTGGATTACCAAAAGATGGCAGAATTAGCTGGGGAAAACTGGGAAAATGTCAAAACAGACTTGCTAAGAATTGTCCGTACTTATAATGGTTGGAGAACAGAATCAGCCAAGGTGGATATATTCTTGCATGAGGGGCTAATTGATGATGCAATTGCGATCGCTAGCGAACTAAGTTCCGATCGCTCAGAGTTAATTCACCGAGTTATGGATGCTGCTATCCCTCATAATCCTGGTTGGGTGATTGCTAATGCTCGTCGCCGTGCCGAAAAGATTATGGATGCAGGTAAAGCCGAATACTATTATTACGCGGTTGAATGGTTGAAAAAGGCGCGTAATGCCTACCTGGAATCTGGGAAGAAAGCTGACTGGTTAAGCTATCGGGAAAACTTGATGCAAACTCACGCTCGTAAACGTAAATTGATGGGAATGTTTAAGGAAAGTGGTATGGAGTGAAGAAGGCAGCAGGTAAGAGGTTTCAATGAGCTGTGTAGCTTATCTTTCAGAGACGCACAAGGGAAAGACCTACACTGATTGCAGCACACTAAATCAGAAATTTGGTATCAGATTTAACTGTAAAAAAAGCACGTAGATACTAGGCGTAGCTTGCTTCCACCTAGTGGTACGGGAAGCCTTTGACTACAGAAATTTTGCCTACCAAGGATTTCGGGCAACGCATAATTAATTTAATTTCACCAGATATCTCATTGATACGTTTAAGTCTGCAATCACCAGATGATTTAGCTTTTAAATTGAGATTTACTCAAGATACCAACTTTAGCGACAAAAGATGAAGTAAGATTCACATCTGAAGCAGTCCCCGTATAATCCCATAGTTACTGACAAAAAATAGTCCAGTGCGATGATTGATAAATACCCTCAGAATATTATAGTGTCCTGCTTGCCGCTGAGTATGCTTCTATTACTTAGCAGTACATATTTAAGTCCACTGAAAGCTCAGGCTGTTGATACTACACAATTACCAACTAGTGATTTCATCCTATCACAACAAATTCCACCACCACCACCACCACAGGACATACAACCACCCACACCTTCACCACTTCCCTCACCTGAAGTGCCACAGCCACTCCCCCCACCAGCAGAACTACTTCCACCCTCTGCCCCAACTCCCACACCTGATGCACCACTCCCTGGCAACTTTCCTCAAACTATTGTTGTTGAACGCTTTGAAGTTGTTGGTAGCACAGTTTTCAGTGCTGAAGAATTAGCCAAAGCCACTGCTGAATTTACCAAACGACCGATCTCACTGACTGAAGTGTATCAAGCACGTTCTAAAATCACCGATCTATATGTCAAAAAGGGTTACATTACTTCTGGTGCCTATATTCCACCTCAAACAATCCAATCTGGTGTTCTCAAAATTCAGGTGGTCGAAGGTAAATTAGAAGATATTCAGGTAACTGGGACTCGGCGGCTGAATCCGAATTATGTCCGTAGCCGACTAGCAATCGCGACATCACCGCCTCTGAATCGCCAGCGTCTATTAGAAGCCCTGCAACTTTTGCAACTTAATCCTTTGATTCAAAACGTGACTGCTGAACTCTCAGCAGGATCGCGGACGGGTACGAGTCTTTTGGAAGTTAAAATCAGTGAGGCAAAAACCTTTAGTGGCCAAATAGTTCTTGATAATGGGCGATCGCCTAGTGTTGGAAGTTTTCGACGCGGGTTAAGATTGAATGAAGCCAACTTACTCGGATTGGGAGATGGTCTGAGTCTAGGCTACACCAATACTGATGGTAGCAACTCCTTTGACGCTAGTTACACATTGCCTCTCAATCCGCGCAACGGAACGCTTACCTTGAACTATGGCACTACGTCGAGCAATGTCATTGAGCCTCCTTTCGACTTCTTAGATATCGAATCGGCTTCTCGCTACTACGAACTGACATTTAGGCAGCCAATAATCCAAACTCCTACACAAGAATTCGCTCTGGGGTTAACAGCTTCCCGACGCGAAAGTGATATCTCGTGGATACTACAGAGAGAGAACCCACCAGCTCCCCCCTCTTTACTTTCGCCTGGTGCTGATGAACAGGGACGCACCAGGGTATCTGCATTGCGATTTTTTCAAGAATGGACGAGTCGTAACAGTCGTGAAGTCATCGCCCTACGCTCTCAATTCAGTTTGGGCATAGATGTGTTGAATGCCACGGTTAATCAAGATCCTCCTGATAGCCGTTTTTTTGCTTGGCAAGGGCAAGCGCAGTGGGCACGCCTTTTAGCTCCTGAAACCTTATTTTTATTACGTTTAAATACGCAACTTGCATCTAGAACACTTTTGCCTATAGAGCAATTTGGCTTAGGTGGGCAGGATAGCATTCGCGGCTACCGTCAAGATTACCTGCTGACAGATAATGGCACTTTTGTTTCTGCGGAAGTTCAAATACCGATTCTGCGCTTACCCCAAATAGATAGCATCTTACAGGTTATCCCCTTTGTGGATTTTGGTGTTGGCTGGAACAGTTCTGGTAGAAATAATCCCGATCCTAATACTTTAGCTGCTGTTGGTCTGGGGTTGCGTTGGGCACAGGGCGATCGCTTCACCGTTCGTCTTGATTGGGGTATTCCTTTAATATCTGTTAACTCAAATGAGAGAACATTACAAGAAAATGGTTTGTATTTTAGTTTACTCTATAATCCTTTTTAACTGCTGTCCATGTCCACCCTATTAAGAGTTGAGAGTGGACATGGACAGTAGTCAACTATGAAAAAATGATGATTATCTAGATTTTTATAAAAAAGACCCTGGGTTATGATTCCAGGGTGCATACACGTTTTTCAGGCATTAATAGGTTGAATAATAACTTTGTAAAATAGTTATTTCTACTATCTATAGAATGATACAAAATAGAATTTCGTTATACTAGTCTATAAATACATCTACCGTTGGGAGTATACAAATATTGGAAGAGGCAAGTTATCTGGCAGTATTCTGATTGGATTAACCTTCAAATCCTGCTGTAATTAATCTATATAATTTCAGCTAAATTTATTTTTGTTGGAAGCATCAAAACACATCCAAAATAAAATGCAATTGTCTTGGGAGATATCCGCAAAATAATCAGTGTAAAGGAGAATAACTTAAGTATTTTTAGGTAGTTGCACAGTAAATAAACTACCTTTCCCTACTTCAGAAGCGACCTTAATAGTTCCTGCGTGCCCTTCTATAATGCGATGGGATAGATGTAGTCCTAAGCCACTACCCGAGCGTTTATTTCTGCCTTGGCGAAATCGCTCGAAAATTGTTGCCCGATCTTCTGGCGCAATTCCATATCCTGTATCTTCTACCTCAATGATTACCGAATCTCGATCTCCTGAATTAGATGATGTTTCATAAATGCGGATTGTTATGCCTCCTGTATCTGTAAATTTAATGGCATTTGCAATCAGGTTGTTTAACACTCGCCGTAATTCTAAACGATCGCCCATGATAACAGCAGCGTTTGGACTCAGTGGATCTAATTGACGGGTATCAATTTCCAGAGTCAAGCCTTTTTCATTAGTTAGAGGACTTAGTTCGCTGACTACTTCTTGAGATATCTCACATAAATCGCATTCCTCCCAATTCAACGTTTTTTTACCCGCCTCGAAGCGATAGACTTCTAATAGGGTGTTAACCATTTCCATCAAATTTTGGTTACTGCGAATCATAACTGCGATCGCTTGTTTCATTTCTGGCGAAATTTTGCAGAATGTTTCCATTTCAAACAAATTCAACATGCGATCGGCGGCTACTAGGGGAGTTCGCAAATCATGAGTCAGACGGGAAACAAAGTCTTCCCGTTGACGGGCCATTTTTTGTTGTTCGTCCAGACTGTGCTTGAGACGTAATAGCGATCGCACCCTTGCCAGTAGTTCATCAGTATCAAATGGTTTACGAATAAAATCGTCAGCACCAGCATCCAAACCTTCGACAACGCTGGATTGATGAAAGGCAGTAATTAATAGAATTGGAATATAAGAGATTGCAGGGTTATTCCGAATCCGACGTGTGACTTCATAGCCATCTATCCCCGGCATCATTACATCTAACAGAATCAGATCGGGTGGAGATTGCTCAATTTTCCGTAAAGCTTTTATTCCATCTGAAGCCAAATCAATTTCATACCCCTCACTTTCTAAAATTGCTTGAACCAAAATCAGATTATCTTGAGTGTCGTCAACTGCTAATATCCGATAAATTTTATTATTTTCAACTACAGACATGATTTATAAATTTTTATCAGTTTTTTTGGAAGTAATTTTTAAATTTAGGATATTCTATTGGTGCTTTCCTGGCTTGAGAAGATGACTGATGAGGATTTTGTGCAGGAGAAAAAAAATCGTCGTTATCTAACTGCGAAGCTGGAGCATTGGCTGCTACAGTCGGTAATGTAATTTGACGTGGTAATTCAATTTTAAATTTTGAACCAACCCCCAATTTGCTCTCAAGAAATATTTTACCGCCCATCATTCGCACTAGCGAATCTATAATTGCTAAACCCAGACCCGTACCTGGATATTTGCGAGTGATAGTTTGATCGACTTGCCGAAATGCTTCAAAAATATGTTTAAAATCTCTGGGGGCTATGCCAATACCTGTATCTTGAACGATGATTACTACTCGATTTTCAGGTAGTTCTTTAACTTCAACCCAGATTTCACCAGACTCTGTAAATTTAATGGCGTTGGAAAGCAGGTTAATCAAAATCTGTTTGACACGAACTGGATCGTTAAATATCAAAGGATTTTGCAAATCGGTTTGTACTAACAATGAAAGATTTTTAGCATCAGCTAGGGAACGCATTTCACTGATAACGAGATTGATTACCTTTGATATATCAAATCTTTCTGCCTTTAAATCTAATCCTCCTCCCTCCAGCTTGGAAAAGTCGAGAACTTCATTGAGTAGCATCAGTAAATGCTTCCCATTATTCAAAATGCGCTCAACCATATCTGCTTGCTGGCGCGTTAGTTGGCCGAACTTAGGACGCAAGAGTATTTGTGAAAAACCAATAATCGCATTCATCGGCGTTCTCAGTTCGTGGGAAATAGTTGCCAAAAAAAGGGATTTTAGACGTGATGCCTCCAATAATTTGAAGTTTTGTATTTGAATCTGTTGCTGTTGTCTCTCCAATTCTTGGTTCTTAAAAATGAGTTGTTCATGAGTTTCTCTAAGCTGCTGATTTGCCAAATCTGCCTGTATTTCCGCCCGATAAATCCGAATTGCATTCCGCAAAACCTGCGACAAAGTTTCTGGGGATATTCTAGACTTAGAGAGATAGTCTGTAGCACCAGCTTCCAATAATCGGAGAGTAATTTCTTCATCTCCTTGACCAGTTAAGACTACTAAAGGAACTTTAATTTCTGAAGAACGTAGCTGTTGAATCAAGGTAAGTGCGTCCCGATCTGGTAAACGATAGTCGAGGAAAACACAATCGTAAGTAGTAATGCTTAAGACAGAGAATGCTTCATTACCATTGCCTACTTCAGACAGTTGCATCTGAACACCTGCTTTAGTCAGGGCAGAACAGATTGCTATCCGGTCTACTTCGTCATCGTCTACAACCAAAATTTTCAGCGTCTCTTCCATCGGTTTTAATTTTCGCCGCCAAACATAGGTTGATGTATAAGATTTATCTTTTTAGATTATCCAACTAAAGAATATAAGATTTTCGGACATCTAAAACCTGTAATTTGATTGATTAAGATATTTTGCATAAGATCCACTTTAATACCTGCTTGACATTCATCACATGAACTTCGTTATCCTCCATTAGTAGTATGTCGAGCGCTCTTTCGGGTCTTTCCTTGGGTTGAATTGAGTCTGTTGTACCTTCAATCTGGTTAATTTACCAGATGGTAACTAAACTCCTAACAAATGACCAATGTCTGGCAAAAAATTAGTAATTAACAAGCAGACACCGCTGATATAAAGTAAAATAAAATACTTTACCAAGCTTAAAACAATTGTAGATGAGTGAGGAAGGCACCGTCGTCAGTCATTGGTGAGAGTTGCATCCGATTATCGTGTACCATAAGCTTGAACTGTTTTACCTATCAGGTTAGTTAGACCAGGTAAATAAAAAAGTAATATCTATAGCTATTTGTGAATCTGAAGTAATCCTACCTCCTGAAATTTCAACAATTTTCTTAGCGATCGCCACATCTGTGTTAGTATTTATCCAGTTATATCGAACTTATAGATGTTCGCAAAATTACCAAAACTTAATTGCGAAGAAAGGTTCCCGACAAAAGTTAGGCAAAAATTCAAAACCCAAAAGGGGAGAGGTTCGCACAGAGCGGCTTGTATTATATGCTGTAAAAAGTCATGACGGAAAAGTTCGTTACAAAGGACTACGAATTACTTTGCTGTTTCTGATTTCCACAAATTTTAACGCTGCCTGATTCCCTTCCATGAGGATCTCTATTGGCTCTATCAATCGGATGAATCCAAAGGTTTGATTAAAATCGCTCGCAACCAGCTTTTACTTTCTCGTAAAGCAACTTTCACATGCTGTAATTTTTTCATTTTCCTAAGCTTTTTTTAAAGTTTGATCCAAAATAATACTAATTAACGGATGGAACATGACAACTCAAAGCTAAATTATCAGCAAGGAGGAGCAATTTAGCATTCGTTTCAATATTTCATACTTTTTGTGTAACTATCTATATATCTCCAGCTAGATTTGTCCTCTATCTAAATGTAAAAATTTTGGCTATTTGTTATTTCTATCGGTGGATGCAGACAGGTTGAAATATCATCTATCTTGAGTTTGGGAAAATAAGGGATAATAGTTACAAAAGGCAATATTTTGAAAGATGCAAACAGCGCAAGAGTGAGTGTAGCGATGAATGAAATTAGTATTATTTTAATTGAAGATCATGACTTAACGCGAATGGGACTACGAGCAGCATTACAGTCTCATAGTGCATTGAAAGTAATTGGGGAAGCGGCAAATGCTACTCAAGGGTTAAAACTTTTAGAAACGGCAAAGCCAGATGTAGCGGTAGTGGATATCGGCTTGCCTGACATGGATGGCATCGAACTCACTCGTAAATTCAAACGCTCCCAGGCTGAAAATGGGCAATCTACGACGAAGATTCTCATCTTGACAATGGATCATACAGAGGATGCCGTACTTGCAGCCTTTGCAGCTGGCGCTGATTCTTATTATATGAAAGAAACCAGCATCAGTAAATTAACTGAGGCAATTCAAGCAACTCATGGCGGTAACTCTTGGATCGATCCGGCAATTGCCAACGTGGTATTGCGGAAGATGCGCCAAGGTATTCCTGGAGAAAGTCAAGGTTCTGACAAGCCGAAGACTGTAAAAATTGAAGCGCTGGCGACAGAATACGAGCAAGTTTTGGAAACATACCCTCTAACTCAACGGGAACTGGAAATCCTAGAGTTGATTGTAGCTGGGTGTAGCAATGGGCAAATTGCCGAGAAACTCTACATTACAGTTGGTACTGTAAAAACCCACGTTCGTAATATTCTAAATAAACTATGTGCTGATGACCGTACCCAAGCTGCTGTGAGAGCTTTACGTTCTGGATTGGTGGCGTGAGGGATTAGGGACAAGGGAGATGAGGGGACGGGGACAAGGAGAATAACCTACCACAATGCCCCATACCCACTGCCCATTATCCCAATTTTTCCCGCAAGCAATTAGCAATACGTAGTGCTGCTCCCGGTTTGCCCATGCGTCGCCCACCATTTTCAGCAATAATTTGCAAATTATCAGGGTTTTTGAATAGGGATTGTACAACCTTCGCTACATCTGCTGGTCGATCGATTAAAATCAAAGACGATCCGAGAAGACGACTTTGAGATTCAGCAAAGCCAAGGTTATATTGTGGCCCATTACCGGGAATTGCGATCGCAGGTTTGCCTAAACCGATAAACTGTTCTGTGGCTGTACCTGCCATTGCGATCGCTAAATCTCCCAAATGCAAGCAATCATTATAGGCTTGTTGTGTTAATAGCAGATAAGCATTTCTCTGTTTAAATATCAAGACATTTGGATCGCGAAGTTGGATAGGAGATGCTGATTCAGCGCGCCAGCCTTGGGATTGCACGCTTTGGGATAAAATATTAGAGTCTAAACCAGGAGCGATCGCACCTAAAAACACTACTTTGTTAGAACTATAAAAAATTGAATCTCGCTGTTGAAAACTTGTCATCAATGCAGATACGGCAATCATAATTGTTTCCCAGTTGCTGTATGCTTCTGGTTGACGAGAACCAGGAAGAAGAGTCACTACAAAAGGTCTAACTGTCTCTTGCTGTTGGATATTCTGACTATAAAATTGTTGGCGTGAAAACGTCGGTTCTAGACCATCCATCATGGGATTACCCAAATAAAAAGCTGGAATTGGCCATTGTTTTAATGTTTCCGTTGTTAGCGCATCTCTAAGGAACACAGCCTTACAACGGCGACGACTCATTAACCAACGTTCCCAAGGATGGTAAACTGAACCAGAAAAGTTTTCCCAACCTGCGTCTTTAGATTTTCGTGGTAATAACCCAGCTTCATCTCGCACATGATATTCAGATTTTGCCGTACCGACAAAAGCATAATTAGCGCCACTGAATGTTGCAAATAACAGTGGCAAAATATCTCCCACTGCTAAAATCGCTCTTCTATTACCTAATTTTTTTTGAGAACTTACCCAACGACGGATAGCTTTAATTTGGCTGAGGGTAAGTTGCAATAAACCACCGCGTACATCCCGCGCTAATTGGCGGCCATCCATATAAATAAAGCCGCCAGAAGGCATATTCAGCACTGAACCGATAAAGGGGATATCCAACTGTTCATAAGCACGTCCTTCACCCACCAGAGGCAAAGCAAATATCTCTGGTGGGTTTGGTTGTCGTTGGAGTTCTTCCAAAATCCGAACTGCGATCGCATCTTCCCCATGACCATTACTTAATACAAGTAACCGCAAAGGAGAAGTAGCAGATTGGGAGTTAGAAGCTAGAGATGACCGAGATAGATTATTCATAGAAACAAAATATCAAAATTAACTGTCTGTTTGGGTAAGAGGTATAAATAGGGAAATCGACAAGGAAGCTGGAAGTTAGTATTATCCCTATTCGCTAGCGTCTCTACAACTAACTCCCAGTTAATTAGGTTAAATATTATGCGAGTTTCTACTACTGCTATTTTTACTTTAGCTACTTTAGCTGCTGGCAATGTTACTCAGCAAGCAACGGCTGCACCTGCTAAAACCGTTACTCCAACTGCAAAAGCTGGTAATTTAGTGGTGCCGATAATTGAAGACACTCCCGCACGGGTAGAGACAATTGCTTCCCCAGAAACTATAGTTGCACAACAATTTTCCCAAAATCCCGTCGCCGTGCAAACGAGTGCAAACAAAAATTCCCCAGTAGTCTTAAAATCAACAGACAAGGGAAATTCATCAGTAACGCTTCTTCCCACTCCCTCTTTTTCTCCTTCATCCCCCAAAACTCCTCCTACTGAGGACGATTTAGTAGTCAGAGCTACAGATGTACGGGTGGTGGGAGCTAATCAAGAATTACAGCAAATCATTCGCCAGGTAATTAAAACCCAGGTGGGTGGAGAAACCAGTCAAAGCCAGTTACAAAGAGATGTAACAGCAATTTTAAATACAGGTTTATTTAGTAGTGTCAGTGTGAATAGCTTTAACACACAGGCTGGATTGAATGTAGTATACCAAGTCCAACCAGTGATAGTGCGATCGCTGCAATTATCTGGTGCTAAAGTACTTACCTATCAAGTCGCCCAACAAAGTTTGCAATCTCAGATTGGAACCACCATCAGTCCCAGTGGACTGCAACAAGCAGTAGCACAAATTAACAAGTGGTACGCCGACAATGGTTATAACTTAGCGCGGGTGCTATCAATTAAACCCAGTTCTCAAGGCATTCTCACTGTGAATGTTGCTGAAGGTTTGGTGAGTGATATCAAATTTCGCTTTGTCAATGATGAGGGTAAAACCGTAGATAGCAAGGGTAATCCCGTTGGAGGACGCACCAAAGCAGATTTTCTACAACAACAACTCAAGTTGAAACCCGGTCAAATTTTCCAAGAAAATGTCGTAAAACAAGACATTCAACAGCTATATCGTACTGGTTTATTTGAAACTGTGAATGTTGCCTTAGAAGGAGATGCGACAAAACTTGATTTAGTCTACCAACTCAAAGAAACTGGGGCGCGTGGTGTTAACTTGGGTGGTAGTTATAATGCCGATCAGGGATTGGTAGGTACAATCAGCTATCAAGATCAGAATGTCGGCGGTGTTAATGATACTTTAGGTGTGAATGTTGGTGTAAGTAGCCGAGACTTGCAGTTTAATACCAAATTTACTAGCCCCTATCGTATAACTAACCCCGATCGCTTCGGCTACACTGTAAATGGTTTTCGTAGTCAGGAACTTTCGGAAACCTTTGATGACAAGATTAAGCTAGCTAACGGCGATAAAGTACGAGAAGGCCAAATTGGCGGTGGTGTCAGCTTGCAGCGACCAATTGATGATTGGAATACCTCATTAGGATTAAACTATACCCGAACTAGTATTCGCGATCGCCAAGGTAATATTACCCCAACTGACGTTCAGGGCAATTCCCTATCTGCGAGTGGAACTGGTATTGACGACCTAACTACCGTATCCTTCACCGCCATCAAAGATAAACGGGATAATCCCCTCAATCCAACTCAAGGTTCCGTTTTGAGTCTGAGTACAGAACAATCTATACCCATCGGCGAAGGTAATATTTCCCTCAATCGCCTTAAAGCCAACTACAGCCAATATTTACCAGTACAGTTATTTAACAGCAAACAGCCACAAGTATTTGCGGTGAATGTCCAAGCCGGTACCGTCCTTGGGAATTTACCGCCCTACGAAAGTTTTAACTTGGGTGGTTCCAACTCAGTGCGCGGTTACGATTCTGGAGAAGTTGGCAGTGGGCGCAGTTATGTGTTGGCTTCGGCAGAATACCGTTTCCCCGTTTTACCAATCGTAGGCGGTGTATTGTTTGCCGACTTCGCCTCAGATTTAGGTTCTGGTGATACTGTATTAGGAGATCCGGCAGGTGTACGTGATAAACCAGGTTATGGTTTTGGTTATGGGGCGGGAGTGCGATTAAATTCACCACTAGGCTTAATTCGGGCTGACTATGGCATTAACGACCAGGGAGAAAGCAAAGTGCATCTAGGAATTGGGCAGCGATTTTAATTTGAGTTCAGGCGTTGCTGAGAAAGTTATATCCAAAAACTAAATATGCGTTATTCAGAATCCTTGTAGAGACGTAGCAGTGCTATGTCTCTACATTCTTTTTAGCTCATATCTCTATTAGCGATCGCCTTTGAAAATGACTTTTATAAATTGGCCAATTTATTACACAATATTTAATAGTATATAAATTTCAATAATCAAAGGAAAAAAGCTATTGTCACGTTTTCACGAGACATTAATTTTTTAATAGCGCTAGTCATGCAGAATATAAAAAAATATTATAAGTAATAGCATGGAAAAAAGTGTTATTAATGCCAGCCTTTCTACTCAGAACCTAACCTTTCGTCCAGGTGATACTCCTGTATCATTTGAGGTAACTGTCAATAATGACAGCGATCGCTTCGTCAATTTTCAGATAGAAATTACCGCGGCGGGAGAAATTCGCAACACAGGATATCGCTGGTATCGACTCGAACCAGAGGTAGCGGCAGCCAAGCCACCGGGCAGTAGTACCATCTTCCAAGTTTTCGTATTCAATACACCCATTCCGGGATTTGTTGGTACTGTCAACCTGATGGTAAATATTTTTTCACCACAATTAGCACAACAGTCCAGACTTGTGCTGCGCCTGAAAATCGAGCGAGACAACAGACCAACACATTTAAGTGTAGAATTACCTGTACGAGAGTTCCAAGTTTATCCCCGCAATTCTGTCGATATACCAGTACGGGTGCGGAACTTGGGGCAGCAACCAACTGAGGTAATGCTACGTTTTACAGGCGTCGATCCGTCTTGGCTAGCTGGCAGTGCAGAACGGCGATTACCCTTAGATCCAGGTGGTTTAGCAGAAGCTACATTCCAATGCCAACCACCTTCTGTAGTGCAAGCGCCCAGTCAAAATTACCCTTTTACTATTGAAGCTGTTAGCAATAATGGTTATCCAACTAATGCTGAAGGCAATATTGAAGTTTTGCCAGTAGGTTTTATAGACTTTACTACCAGAGAAAAACACCTGAAAATTCCCAGCAAATCGGCATGGTTGCCTGACTGGAAATCTGATACAGCTTCCTTTGAATTACTATTTAAAAATGCTAGCAATCTCAATCAACAAATTAATGTGCAGATGCAGGGTAGAGACTGGCGAAAATGTAGTTTTAAAAAGCTTCCCGAAACTGCCAATCTTCATCTAGGAGAGACAAGTAAAGTCATCCTCGATGTTAAAACAAAACGCCCTTGGGTGGGAATCGGCAAAACTCTATTATTAGAGGCTAAATCGGAATTATCCGATCAACGTTTAGGAAGTACAGACCCAGCCACGCAGACATTAGAAGTAAAGACTCTGCCAATTATACCTTTATGGCTACAATTAGCTGCGATCGCACTATTAGCCGCACTCCTCGCATTAATCCTGCAACCAAGAGGTGTAATGCATACGCGTTCTGTAAACTCAGTGCGTTTTAGTGGCATTGGTTTATCTGTGGTCAGTGGCTCAGATGATTGCACCTTAAGGCTTTGGAGAATTGGTGCTGATAGCTTAAACCCCGATGATACGGTGACATACGCTGGGCAACCCCTTGCTTGCGACCAAGCACAACAGCCCAAAGGCTTGATGGCGATTACCGATGATGCTGTAGAAGTCTTGCGCTTCATGCCGTTACAAAATAATCGTGTTGCTGTTGGTTTAGATAATGGTGTAATTGAACTCAGAGATGTTCCTTCAGGTGTAAAGATTAGCCAACTTCAAGACCTTAAAGATCCTAAAGCAAAAGGCGATCGCGTTTTTGACATAGCTTTCACCTCAAACTCACTTAACTTATTCAGTGGGTATGGCAGCGGTAAAGTGAGACTATGGTCAAGACCAGCGCCTAACAGCGATTTTCTGCCAGAACCGCAAGTTATTGACGTACAAAGTAGATTGAAACTCTCAGGTTTCCAAGTCCGGGCATTAAATCTCAGCCCAGATGCAAAAACTCTAGTAATTGCTGGAAACTTTAAGCGTTTTATATTGTGGCAATGGAATCAAACTCAATCTGATAAACAATCGCCAAGTTTATCAGTACAAAATCTAGAAAAACTAGACCCATTAGTTGGGCCTGAAGACTTTATTTGGGGATTAGCTTTTGTTCCTGACTCAACAGGAAAAATCCTGGCAACTTCTGATTCTGCGGGATTTATTACCATTTGGGATTTAAATCAGTGTCAAACTATCAAAAATCCGAATCCGCTAGAAAAAGTAAATCAGCTTAATTGTTCGCAACTAGACCGTTGGTCAGCATCAAAAACATCTGTGCGGACTCTAGCATTTAGTGACGATGGGAGTCTCTTAGTAAGTGGTGGCGACGATGGACGAGTCGTAGTTTGGTATTTAACTCCCGAACATAAGCTTGACAAAACAAGAGCAGCAGAAGGTAAAACAATTTACCAAAGCTCTAAAAAAATCAATAGTATCGACTTGAAAACTAATCAAGGAACCATGATTGTGAGTGGTGGTGAAGATTTTCAGGTCAAATTACACCGCATCAAATAAGGGAATCAATGACATGCAAGCTAAATTCAATCCACTGCAAGTTATTATCAACCCACCTGGAATTCAATTTGGGATGCCAGGAGATACCATTGAACTCTATATTGTTGTAATCAATCAGGGAAATCAAAGTGCGGTTATTGACTTATATTTTGTTTTTGACGAAGTATTTCAAAATTTAACCGGCTGGTCTAGTTCTCCCAGAGAAAGTTTAGCATTAGCTCCAGGGCAAAATAGTGACGAAGTAAGATTTGAGTTTCAAATTGCCGCAAATGCTCTCCCAGGAACCTATGACTATACACTAGTCGTAGATTCTCCTCTACATTATCCACAAGATACTCCCATAACCTTCGCAAACCAAATTAAGGTTCTGCTAAAAGAACAGACCGCAATTCGGGTGAACGACCCGACATTTTCCATTAGACCTAACACCAACCCCAACAAACCGTTAATTTTCAATCCTAGTGAGCCTTTGCAAGTGGAGGTAATAGTTGATAATCGCTCTTATCTCGTAGATAGATTCCGCTTGAGTTGTCCAGATTTAGACGATGACTGGTTCACAATTAATTATCCTGCAACTGGATTTGAGGGGCCAGGATTAGTGTCTGACGTGACTGCACTAGAACTCAATCCTGGTAATCAAGGTCAAATATTGTTGAAATTTCACCCACCTGGGGATACCCTTGCGGGAAGCTATTCTCCGACAATCCGCTTGTATTCAGAAAACTCTCCAGATTTAGTACTACTGGATTTGGTGTATATCCAAATTCCGACAAATTATCGCTTAGATATACAACTTAATACCATCTTGGGACAAGTTAGCCGTAGTCTTGGCAAGTACGAGTTATCACTAGCTAACCAGGGCAATATTGTCCGCGAACTGATATTAAACTTAAAAAGTCGAGACGAAGAAGAACTATATACTTACAAATTCGATCCTACTGAAGTCAGATTATTACCTAATAGAAGTGCTGTGGCTAATTTGACGGTCAAACCCAAACCTTGGTGGCGACGACCGTGGTTTGGTGCAGGGCTAGCGATCAACTTTCAACTCGATATCAAAGACCAACAGAATTTACCCCTACCGAACACACTGCCTCAAGGAACTTTGGTATGGAAACCCCGTCCTTGGTGGCAATTTCTTCTATTAATTTTGGCAATATTGGGGTTATTGGGAGGGATAGGATTTATAATTTGGCGAATTTTAAACCCCGATCCTTTGAGATTAGAAAATTTTAGTGCAAATGACTCTCAAATTACTGAAGGTGATGAGGTAGCTTTAAACTGGGAAATTCATCAATATAAACAGTTAAAAAAGTTAGTTTTGACGGCTAAAGGTTCCCAACCTATTCAGCCTATTACTTATGACTTTAGCAATGGTATTCCTGAAACACTGGGTAAAGGAAGCACTAATGAAATCCCTCCTTGTCAGGTACAAGATAAACAAGAGTTAATTTGTAGCAACGTTAAAACTGGAGTGAAAACAAAAGGAAATTACACTTTTGAGTTACAAGCCTTTTATCGCAATGGTATACAAATATTTTCCCGAACTAACCAAGTAGTAGCACAAACTACCCAAGTAGAAATTGCAGAAAAACCAATTGCATCAGTAGTTAATTTTCAGCCAGATAAGCCCCAGTACACAAAAGGTGAAAATATTTTTTTTAGTTGGACAATTGCACGTCCATTATTGCTGTCACAACTACAGATTGTCGGCAATGCAGATGATGGTACATCTTATGGTGAACCAGTTACTTACAAATTTAATCAAGGCAATATTACAGACCCCAAAGTTAAAAAACTATGTATACAACAAAATCAACAACTGCAATGTAAAAATATTCCTTTATTAGCAAATAAAGTGGGAAGTTTTGCATTTGAAATTAAAGCTATTTCTAACAATGGAAGCGACAAAATCAGTTCTAAAAAAGCTGAATCAAAAATTCCAATATTACCCAAACCATTTAAGATTGTCTATTTCAAAATTAACGGTAGCGAACAACCAAATTTGGTTCTCAATGAAGGAACATCTGCTATTCTGAGTTGGAGAGTAGAGGGAGAAAATATTCAGGTTAAACTTCTACCATACGGCAATGACGTTCCAGCAGTTGGTTCAACCAAGTTTCCAGTAAATCAAGCCTTCCCAGCTCAAATCGGACTGCTAGTCAATGATATATCTGGTAAGCAACAACCCCAGCAAAAAGGATTTGCAATCACAGTCCTCAAAAAAGTAGAGCCTACTCCTATACCTGGCATTAACCCAATTCCACCTACTCTGCCACCTAGCAATAGCCCATTTAAGACTCCCTTACCTCAGAGATAACTTTTTGAGCGATGTGAAAAGCAGAGATATATGAAATACTAGCTCAATTCCTGGTTTTATGAAAAGCTCGGCGTCTGCGCCCATTTTCAAGCTGAGGTTTTCGCAACGGTACTACCTCAGCTTCACTACTCTCACGTGCTACCCGAATCAACAACCCAGCAGCTATTAAGCTGGCAATCATGGAATTACCACCATAACTAAACATGGGCAAAGGTAAGCCAGTAGTCGGTAGAGAACCTGTAGCAACACCGATGTGGAGCAATGATTGTCCCACCATCAAAGTCGTCACACCGATCGCTACCAATCGATGTACGATATTTTTAGCCTTCAGCGCCACAACTAATCCGAGAGTGGCAAATGTAGCTAAAAGTGCCAACAACACCATACTGCCAACAAAGCCAAACTCTTCAGCGAACACCGCAAAAATAAAATCAGTATCTTGAATTGGTAAATAAAACAGCTTTTGTTGAGAAAGCCCATATCCAGCTCCCCAAGTTTTACCAGAACCCACAGCTAGTAGACTTTGCACCAACTGGTAGCCATCTCCTGTAGCATCCGCCCAAGGATTGAGGAATGACATCACCCGCTTACGCTGATACTCTTTAATACTAATACTGAGTAGCGCCAACATTACTCCACCAATTGCTGTTCCTCCCAGGTACTTGTAAGGTAAGCCTGCTGCCAAAGCAATTAGCCAGATAGTCATGCCGCAAAGTGCCGTTGTACTCAAGTTAGGCTGGGCAAGAATTCCTAAAAGTACTAGACCAAAAACACCCAACCAAGCGAAGCGAACCCGCCAACTAATTCGTTCCCATTGACCAAAAAGCCGCGCACTTTGCAACACCAAAAAGGGTTTAATTAGTTCTGAAGGTTGAATCGGAATTGGCCCGATCGCAATCCAACGCGCTGCATCAAAAGCCTTTTTTCCCAATCCTGGGATCAGTGTGACAAAAATTAACCCCAAAAACAGCAACAAAAACCAATGGGATAGTCCCAAAATTTTCTGCAACGGCGAATTAACAATAATATTGAATCCGATTAAGGAAACTAAGACCCAAAGCAGTTGACGTTTAAAGTAGTACAAACCATCATTCTGACGGGCATCAGCGACAGGATATGATGCTGAAAATAGCATGATCAAGCCGACGAACAGCCAAATCAACGTTAACCAGCGCAACAACCGCGCTTCTAATGCCCAGTTGGAGACTGAACTATCAAAAATTGGAATCAGGCGGCGTAGATTCACGATCGGTACAGGTAAAAAGTTAGAAATTAGGAGTTAAAAATAAAACTCATAAATCATAACTTATAACTCATAAGTAAGCTTTACAACCATAAATATTAGAGTTGTTAACTTCAATACACCACTATTCAATATTTCTGACAAATTGCCATCTTTACTCTGTAACAAAAAAGTATTATTTTATACTAAAAAATATGATTGCTATAGTTAAAAGCGATCGCTCGAAAATTGACTGAAAGTGTTCTAAAAGTATTTATCTGAAATAGAGTACATGTACGGAAGTATACAAAAGATACATATATTATAAAAGCTAATTATATACTTTTCATAGAAATTGATAACCCTTGTACTAATCTAGGTGCAGCATAATCATGCCAACACGTATTTTTTTAGCAAATCCAGATATTGATGTTCATATTCCTAGCTATATTGAAGAAGCAATTGAGTACATCAAAAAAGAAGGAGAGGACTATACTACTTGGAGTGCAGGTAAGGTCAAGTCAATTAAGGTTGGAGATAAAGCCTACTTGAAAAAAACTGGAAAAGGGAAACGTGGTTTCATTGCGGCAGGATATGTAATCAAGACTGAACCTGCTGAACATCGCTTGAATAAACTTTCTCAATATCATAATTACTCTAATGCTTATACTCAATATTTCTTTGGAAACTGCCCTACTGTATCAATAAGGCTTGATGAGGTTGTGAGTCTTGATAGTCCTTTAGAAGATAGCTATCTACTACAATTATCAAGTATGCAGGGGGTCAATCTTGTTAGGTACGGAAGTAGCCAAGAACTAGGTTCTCAGTACGAAGCTGCCCTAGATGCTGAGTGGAAGAAGTACTTTAAGAAGGTTAACAAGCTTGATTAAGAGTACCTTGTTTCTATATTACTTAATTACCAGGTTTTTTGTAGTATCAATTCTCAACAAAAAAGAGGTCTTTCTCGACCTCTTACCAATTCCCTAAAATAATATTCTATTTACAGAATTACGACAAGCCAGTATTAGCGCCTTGCTTACCAGTTGCTAGTTCCACCTTGATAATTGTGCCACCTGCTTTTTGAATACGTTGCTGTTCGCGGAACCAGTTTTCATAAGGAACTAGCTTAGTAAAGTAAGTATTTTGCAGTTCGCGTTGAGTCCGAATTCGGGTTTGGCTGGGAACTAGAGCAGTAATTTTAAACAAACGGGACATATTTTGAAAATCTCCTGTATACCTTGTGAAAACTTTTTTATCTCAAAATCTTGAGTGCAAATCTTTTAATCATTCAAAGGCTGGAAATCAAACATCAATACTAGACCACCAACACTCATCACTGATAATTTACCAAGATAAGCAATACAACGTTCTAGCACTCACGGTTGATTTCCAGACCTTAATAAAGCCGCACCTAAATTCTTAAGCGCAAACTAGTTCTTAGCTTAAGCCAGAGGAGATATAGTCTAAGTAAACGCCCATTTCCTTACCAGCATCAGAACCTACCAAACTGGCGGTTACTTCTTTGATTGCTTGGATAGCTTGTACGGTAGCACCAACGGGAACGCCCAAGGAGTTGTAGGTTTCCTTCAAGCCATTGAGCACACGCTCATCTAGGATGGAAGGATCGCCAGCCAACATAGCGTAGGTGGCATAGCGGAGGTAATAGTCCAAATCACGGATGCAAGCAGCATAGCGGCGGGTGGTGTACATGTTGCCGCCGGGACGAGTGATGTCAGAGTATAGCAAAGATTTTGCTACAGCTTCTTTGACGATCGCAGCAGCGTTAGCGCTGATGGTGCTAGCAGCACGTACCCGTAGTTCGCCAGTAGCGAAGTAGCCTTTTAGCTTTTCTAAAGCAGAAGAGTCAAGGTATTTGCCTTGAACGTCTGCGGAGTTAATGACAGCGGTAATTGCGTCTTGAGCCATGTTGTTAATTCCTTATTTCCAACCGTATTGCAATACTTCTGTTTAAGTAGGTAAACAGCTTTACCCTATCCTAGAAGGGCACCAACTAGGTAGTCGAAGTAGCCAGCAGCTTCACTAGCGTCATCACCAGAGAGCAATGATGTAGAGCCATTCTTCAGCCCACGGATACCTTCAGCAACACCATCGATAGGAGTTCCCAAGGACTTGTACAGTTCGCGGGCACCAATAACACCAATTTCTTCGATGGGGGTGACATCACCAGCAACGATACCGTAGGTAACGAGGCGGAGGTAATAGTCTAGGTCACGCAGACAAGTAGCAGTCAATTCTTGACCGTAAGCGTTACCACCAGGAGATACAACATCAGGACGCTTTTGGAACAGTTGATCGCCAGCTTGCTTAACGAGCCGTTCGCGATTTTCTGACAAAACTTGAGCAATCCGCACACGGCGCTCGCCACTTGCAACAAAGGACTTGATCCGATCTAACTCACCAGGGCTGAGGTAGCGGGCTTCTGCATCAGCATTCACGATAGCTTTCGTGACAATACTCATTAATGGATTCCTCCAATACGAATGAAACCAGGATTTGATTAAACTGGTGCGACTTTGAGTTTGGTTTACTGAGTTTGTTTTCTCGTCCTTTTAGACACAACAGTTTTACAACTGCTACGGCTAAAAAATTACGAGTTTGCTTGAGTCAACATTAGTACACAAGCTTTCAAACTCAGTTACCTTCCGCAAAACATTTTCCGGCATTCTGTTGAGCATTTATGACTGCTCTTAATACTTTGTAATATTGCTTTTCAGAATTTACTGTTTTAACTGCAATCTGAGAGCGGTATTACGAAAGGTTAAGAAGGGGACAGAGGAAAGGTTACAGGGGACAGGGAACAGTAAATAATCTGTACCCTATTCCCTAATTTCCTAGTCCCTACTGCTTAATCAACTGCTACACTGCCGAGGTAGTTACCTACTGGCAAAGATGGGAAGCGGTTGTAAGGTACAACATCTTCACCGAAGTAGCGGCTATATTCTGGACTGTCGACTATTGCTTCTACAGCAGCTGACAAACCGCTATCGACTAGCAGCTTGTTATATTGGCCAATTTCTTCCTGAGTTGCGGGTGTACGCCCCAACAGATGACGGAAGAGGAACTCAATGACCTTGGCATGAGGATAAGGTGATAAGAAGCGCTGGCGATAGATTTGGGAACTAGCTAGTTCGCGCACAAACTCCCGCACGGAAATTTCACCATTTTGGAGTTTGCTATCTAGGTCAGTGCGACGGAAATTATCGGGTACTTCACCGCTAAATACATCCAATACTTGACGATAAATGGCGTTGATTGCCTGTTGTTTTTCGTCTTGGTTGGTGTTTTCTGTTAGACGGTAAATGCGCGCATGTTTACGCACACCCATTTCCACGGTTTGTCCGCTAGCATCGTTGTAGGAACGGCCCAGTTCAGCAAAGGATGGCTGACCATTTGTTTGGGCTGCGATATCTGCGATCGCCTGTACCAAAAGCGGCGTATCGTTACTAACTCCGACACGGGCTTGTACTGGCTTAAAGCTTGGTACAACCACGTCATCGTTTTGCTTGGTAAGCTGGTTGTAAAGCTTCTCCGTATTCGGGAAATTTGCCGCAGGTAGGGTCGGGAAGCGGCGGTAAGGCACCGTATCTTCACCAAACACCTGGTTATATTCCACACTATCTACCAAAGCACCAATAAAAGCACGAATACCTTGAGTAGCCAAAATCTGGTTATACTTGCGGATTTCTGCTTGGTCTAGTGGCGCACGTCCCAAGAAGTGTTTGGTTCCCAACTCAATCACTTTGGTGTTGGGGTAAGGTGTGTAGAACTCTTTCAGGTACAGGTTAGAGTAACCCAAACCTTCAATAAATTCCTTCACACTAATTTCGCCATTCCCTAGCTTGCTTTCCCATTTGGTAAATTCGTTTTTGGCGATGTAGGGTGCAATATCCCGCTCAAATATCTGACGATACGCAGCGCTAATCAAAGTTTTGACTGCAACTTTGTCACTGGTATTGGCCACCAGCTTGAAGATTTTGGTCTGTTCCCGTTGCTTGCTGACACCTTGGTTAATGCGGAACTGAATATCTGGTTCTGACCGCTTTTCTGTCACTGTACCCAGTGTCACAAAGCTTGGTGTTACTTCCTTCTGGACTTTTGCGGCAATATCATCACGAATGCTACCAACGCGTAATTGTCGCCCGGATACACCGCCAGGAGTCAAATACCGTTCGTAAGGAATTGTATCTTCACCAAATGCTTCACTGTATTCTACGCTGTTAATAATGGCATCAACGACGGCGTAAAAGCCCTGTTTAGAAGCAATGTCAAAGTACTTGTTGATTTCTTGACGACCATAAGTCGGACGACCCAACAAGCGGCGGTGAATATACTCGATCGCTTTACAAACATACAGCGATGACCAGTACAGATTGCGGAATACATCCGACTTAGCCAAAGCACGGATAAACTCGCGTACAGAGATATCGCCGTTTTCCAGCTTGATTTCCAATACCTTCGGGCGCTGGCCTTCGTAAAGATCGCGACCGAAAACTTGCAGGTAAGCAGCTTTAATCAATGCTTGCGTGGAGCTTTCGGAGTATCTGACGCTAGAACTTTTGGGAGCCTTTTTACCTCTAGTACCAGGTAGTTGATCTAGCTTGAACACCTTGGGACCAAGAGTACCAGGAGCTTCACCCCGCGCTCTGGGATTACTATTTTGGTTATTAATCCCTGCTCCTTGGTGAATCAGGATGCGTTTCGTATCCTTACTAAAAGGAGCCGGACTGGTACTGGGGTTGCGAGTCTCTTTCGGGAAAATCGCCCCAAACTGAATTTCCAAGGGGTCGTTACCAGAACCGTAAGGATGTTGATCTGGTAGCGGTTGCTCGTAAGCCGCAAATGTGGTGATGAACTGAGGTATCTTGCGGAAAGGCGCACTGTAGTTAAACAGGTCTTGTTGCGGTCCCCAGTTGCGACATTCTTGTGCTTCTTGACCCAGACCCCGCAGGTAGGGTACTGTTTCTTCACCAAAATAGTCGCTGTATTCAGCAGAATCTACTAAGGCATCTACTAAGGCTGCTAGACCACCGTTAGAAATAATCGAGAAGTATTTTTGTACTTCTTCTCGGCTACTTGGCCCCCGTCCTAAAATGTGACGGAAAGCTAGTTCGATGACTCGGCTGTTAATAAAAGGCTGGTAAAACTGTTTTTGGTAAAGGGGAGATTTAGCCAAACGACGGACAAACTCTTTCATAGAGATGTCGCCATTCTTCACCTTGGATTCTAGGTCAGATATGGACAAGCTATAAGCACGGGTAATGTCGCGCTCAAAGATTTGTCGATAGGCCGCTTTAACTACCTCATTTTTTTCGCTACTGGATAACCCAGTCTTCATCACAAACTTGGGACGGCGTTCTGCCGCGTTAAAGTAAATTTGCGGCAATTCTAACCCTTGCTGGTCACTAGAAGGGCGTTGGCGCACTTTATTTGAGGGTGTGGCTGCTTTGAATTCTGTTAACAAAACATCCATGTACTGAGACACAATTTCTGTACCCTCAGCGTCATTGCGGAAAAATGAAAGTGCCCCAGCTTTGATTTCTTGTAAAGCTACTAGCGTTGCTTCTCCAGAGCAGGCATTTTCAATGATTTCCCGCAAACCCCTTGTATTCACCGCTATGATGTTGGGGTCGCCAGCAACGATCGCATAAGTAGCGTAGCGCAAGAACCAAGATAAATCCCGCAAGCTCTTGGCCATGTTGCTCGGGCCATAACGAGCAATGTTAATTGGTCTGAAACCTGGAGGTGTCGGACCACTGGGGGATGAGTTAAATATTGAGCGTAAATTTTCTAGGAACCCGCCACGACTTTCAACGTAGGTTACAGTTCCTAGTTGCATCCCTTGCTGAACATTAGCACCAGCACTAACAGGTACTATTTCTACTTCTCTGGGCTTTTCTAAAAAAGCCATTGGCGAACCACCGACAAAAATCCGGTTGGCAGCTCGAGACACAATAATCTCGGCATTGTCCGTCAACGTCTGAGAAATTTCTAGACGCTTTGCACCAGATGCAAAATAGCTTGCCAGTTCATCTAGTTCACCATTTCCCAAGAAGCGGTCTTGCTGCTCTGCTTGGGTAATTGTGGATACAGTTAGGGTTTGATATAGTTGCGGACGCGCAACCGAGCTTCCACCACTCGCCTTAACACTCATCGGATTTGTAAAACTCCCATCATAAGCGTTTATATGTTAAGTCTGGATTGTTTTGAGGCTTGACACATCGCTGTGTCTATGCTTTATGAGCTTGAGAGTATTGCCTGCAAAACTGCCAGTAAATTAACCCAGTTAGCTTTTAGATTAGAACGTTTTGCGTTCTCAAGGCGGATTTATTAAGAAGTATGTAGAACCTGTATCTTAAATGTCTACAGTCTTAAAAGTGTATACTCTAGTTTGTCTGAGATTAAGTCTAAGTTTTGTAACTAAGTAGTAGGTTGGGAACTGTATGCTGATTTCTTTTTTATTTAAATGCATAGGCGCTTCGCCTTCCCGCAGGGTAGGGGTGCTGAGGCACACAGAGAATTAGCTATGGATTAATTAAAGGTTACACTTAGTCACTGGACAGTGGTTATTCGTCGATGTTAAGTTGTTTTTGCTACTGATAAAGGCATGTTAAAACTGACATTATAGGGTAAATAATTCTTAATTTGTGGTAGTTTCATCTGCAAATAGTCAGTATTGAGATTAAGGGTAAATACTAAAAACAAAAGTTCTAAATTTAACTATCTTATCTATGATCGCAATTATTTTCGCTGTCACTCCGGCAAATGCGCTTCCAGAGAAAACATCAGTACCGTTGTCAAGTGAGCAAAGACTAGACCTCAAATACCAACTCTGGTATACAACAGTGAAGCCCACTACTACGAAGATACAAAAATAAAAGTATAAAATGATACTTTCATGATGTCACTTCTTAAAGAGGACAGTGACTAAAGAAAGCATAACTGTTGGTGGTAGCGATCGCTTCAAATTCATCGCAAAAAATGCTAATGCAGTGAAACTGTTACAAGATATTTATAATTCTAAATATTGCCAATGATTTTCAGAGGATCAGCATATATCACCAAAGTTGCACGTGACTAGTTTTCTCGCGGACAAAAGTTTGTTTACATCGCTACTGAGGTATGAGGTAGGCCCTCAAATGTCCTTGAATAAGTTGCAATGGTTCATAGATAATACCAAAAATTGCCAAACCAATCAATGTGATGTTTAATTAAGCTTGTTCTAACATTTAATATTTGATAATGATAACACGGCGTAAATTCCTAGCTTTAATTCCTGGTTTCGTAGCAGCTAGTACTAGCAGCGTACTTGTGAGTTTAAATCCCAAAAAATATTTAAATAATCGCAAACGAAGTCTACCTTTTTTCTTAGGTTGGTATGACAATATTAACAATATGGATGTCCCAATCAAAGCATCTTCTAAAGGAATTGACTTATTAATGCCCTATGTTGAAAAAGAGGGCAAGGCAAAAATCCAAGCATTTTTGGATGCTTCTAAAAAAACACCAATAAAAATCCTGCTTGAGATTCCTCGTACTTTAATTGAATCAGGAAATATCTCAGGAGTGAAAGACTTTATTCGTACTTATAAAAACCATCCCTCAGTTTATGCTTGGTATCTTTATGATGAACCAGAAATAAAAAAACCTACACCACTTTCTCCAAATCTTTTAAAAAAGGTATACAAAGCTATTAAGGAAGAAGATAAATCAAAGCCAGTGGCATTAGTTTTTACCAAGATAGAAAAAATTGAACCTTACAGTGATGCAATGGATATACTGATGTGGGATTGTTATCCTTGCAAAGACGGAGTTGTAGAATTTCAATGGGTATCATTTTACCGAAAAGCACTCTACGAAGTTATTTCCCTTGCTGATGTTAAAAACAAAAAATTTTGGAACGTAATACAAGCTTATAGAGGAAATCAGACCGATTTCCGATTACCAACAAAGTTGGAATTTCGCTATATGTTTTATTTATCAGTCCTTACAGGGGCTGATGGGCTGCTATTTTGGATACACTATCTCTCTTCACCTTCCTGGAATGAGTCAGTTTTGTATCCTACTATTAAAGAATTCCGAGATTACATTCCTGCAATCGTTAGAGGAGAAGATTTAAGTAATCCAGTACAAGTAAACAACCCAAATATAGAAGTTAAATTATTTCCTATTCCTAATACTACAAAATATTTAATAATAGCTATTAATCACACTTCAACTCAAATAAATTTCGTAGTAAAACTGACTCAGAGTTTAGCTGGTAAAATAGTTACTTTTAATGAAAAAACTATTAATAATCTATTTTCTAATGCAAGTTTCAGTACTCGTTTAAATCCTTATGAAGTAAAGTTGTATCAAGTAAGATAACTTAATGAGCTTAGTAATTAAATATAAGACCTCTAAATTCTCCAAATTTCTTATCCCATATCTCTTAACTCCGAGGAGTGGGGATGAAGAAGTTTGAGCTATATGATGTAGCTGACGGGGCGACAAAATAAACTAAAAAGCTTATGAGATAAAGAAAGCAGCAATTTATGGTAGAAAAAGCTCGGTCTATTTTTGTCAATAAGACTAATAAGATTGATAATGTTACCTAAATTCTACCAAACACATCTCAAAAGTCAACTGAGTACAGCCGAATATCTCTTACTGCAAATTTTGATTAACGTGCTGCAAGTGATTAAGAAAGTCAGTTTAGAAGCTGTGGCCCATGCTTTACCAATACCCATCGAATTTGAAAGTAGAAGAAAGAAAGTCCAGAGATTATTGTCAGTACCAAATCTCGACATAAAAAAAAATTTGGTTTCCGATAGTTATCGAATGGTTAGAAATATATTTTGAACCCCAAAAAATAATCTATTTAGCAATTGACCGCACAAATTGGGGTTGTATAAATCTGTTCATGGTAAGTGTAATTTGGGACAAAAGAAGCTTCTCAATATATTTTGAGTTATTACCAAAGCTAGGTAGTAGTAATTTAGATGAACAGAAAAGAGGGCTATGAAGCTCTATTTTATCAGTATCCTAGCCTTTTTTGTCACCCCGTCAGGCATATATGCTGCTACGAATGTACTGTAAATGGGGAGAAAGCCAAAGTTACAAAATCCTTTTATTAGACGGTAAAATTGATTTGTTTATCAAAGCCTATCTGCAACAGCTATATCTCACTACTTCAAGGGATAAGGAAGTGCTTGATAATTTAAAGTAACTTTTGTAACCTATACAAGTTGTGCAGAAAAAATTTGCCCAACTACAGCTAAAATCAAGAAACATAAAAAGAGCAATTTTCCAATCCAAAGCGCTCTATCTATCATTCAGCAAGCATTATGGATGTCCTAGAACTCAAACGCGAAATCGAAACGTTGTCTGGCCGCCTGGGTAAAACCCAGGACTATCTTTGACGTACCTGCACTGACAGCCAAAATTCAAGACCTCGAAAAAATATCAGCACAGCCAGAATTCTGGAATGACCAAACCCAGGCCCAACAAACCCTGCAAGAACTCAACGACCTGAAAGCCCATCTTCAGCAATACGATCGCTGGCACGCCAATCTCGAAGATACCAAGGCAGTTGTTGAATTGTTGGAGTTAGAAACTGATGAGGCACTACTCCAAGAAGCAGAATCTACCATCACTAAACTGAATCGCGATCTGGATCAGTGGGAGTTACAACAGTTACTTTCTGGCCCCTATGATGCGGAAGGTGCTGTACTGACGATTAGTGCTGGTGCTGGTGGCACAGATGCTCAAGACTGGGCATTTATGCTGATGCGGATGTACACCCGTTGGGGCGAAGCTCACGGCTATAAGGTAACTTTGGCTGAAGAATCGGAGGGTGATGAAGCCGGAATTAAATCGGCAACCCTAGAAATTACTGGTCGCTATGCTTACGGTTACTTGCGATCGGAAATGGGTACACATCGCTTAGTACGGATTTCACCTTTTAATGCCAACGGCAAGCGACAAACCAGTTTCGCAGGGGTGGAAGTGATGCCACAGATTGATAACTCTGTGCAATTGGACATTCCAGATAAGGATTTGGAAATCACCACAACTCGCTCTGGTGGTAAAGGTGGGCAGAATGTCAACAAAGTAGAAACTGCGGTACGGATTGTTCACCTTCCCACGGGTCTAGCCGTGCGCTGTACAGAAGAGCGATCGCAGTTGCAAAATAAAGAGAAAGCCCTAAATCGTCTCAAAGCAAAGCTGTTGGTCATAGCTAAAGAGCAACGCGCCCAAGAAATTGCTGAAATTCGTGGCGATATGGTGGAAGCCTCTTGGGGAAACCAAATCCGTAACTATGTGTTTCACCCTTACCAAATGGTGAAGGATTTGCGTACAAACACGGAAACAACAGCGATTGGCGATGTGATGAATGGCGAACTTGATACATTCATTCAAGCTTATCTGCGTCAAGAAAATAAACTAGTAGAAAACACTCTGGCATAAAGGCACTCATTACATAACATCCCGATTGCTAAGGCGTTTCACTGAGAAACGCCTTAGCAATATATGGGCGATCGCAATTCTATCCCAGACCAACTGTTACAGTTATAAAAGAGTCTGTAGACAAATAACTATGAGCAACTCACCTTCAACAGAACCTCAACCTAGCTACGTCAAACTCGCCATGCGAAACATGGTGCGGAAGGGTGGAACTTCCCTAAAGCATTTCGGATTGACTGCTGTAGGGCTTTTAGCTCTGCTTGTTGGTCTTGCTTACCTCACTCACTAAACTAGTCATTAGTCATTAGTCATTAGTCATTAGTCATTAATTATATTTAAAAGGACAGATGACCAATGACAAAGGACAAAGGACAAAGGACAGTCTTAACGACAAATCGTAAACCTCAGACAAGGAGACTATGTGCCCCTGAGAGTTGAACTATATGTGGAGGAGTATTTTTATGAGTTGTCCCCGACAACATCTGTAAAGATTGCCGAGACTGATGACCGAATTCTCCCTGAAACTTGGGAAAACTGGTTTAATCACTGGTTGGAAATACTTCAGCCTCAGATTCCACCAGCGCCAAGCTATGAAATTGGGCTGCGTTTGACAGATGACTTGCAAATTCAAGAACTGAATGCTCAATATCGTCAGCAAAATAAGCCGACAGATGTTTTAGCCTTTGCTGCTTTGGAGGTGGATTTTCCTCAAAGCAAAGAAATGCTTGCCTCTGTACCATTATACTTAGGTGATATTATTGTGTCTGTAGATACAGCACAACGCCAAGCTCAACAACAGGAACATAGCTTACCAACTGAGCTAGCCTGGTTAGCTGCTCACGGTTTATTGCATCTGTTGGGCTGGGATCATCCTGATGAAAAAAGTTTGGAGCGAATGTTAAAACAGCAAGTGGGATTGCTGAATGCAATAGGTATTGCTATTGACATGGAATAGCAGTAGCTGAAGTATCTCTTAATGTCAATTTTGGGTAATACTTTTATAATACTTCTGTGGAAAATTGCCTAAAGATTGCCTCAAAGTTAATTCTGCCATTAAGATCGGCGAATATTCCCACTGTAGCAACTCTGTTCTTGTGTTTTTAAGTCTATGTCCCAAAAAATTTCTCCATCACCAACGCCTACCTCGTTACAAACACTGGTGTCTAACGAACGGGAATTCTCCTGGAAAGTAGCCTCTAATTTATTTATTAGTTTTAAATATGCCTGGGCTGGAATCAGCTATAGTTTTCAAACTCAACGTAATTTTCGCATCCACATAAGTGTTTGTGCTTTGGCTATTGCTTTAAGCGTTTTTTTGCATCTGCAAGCGGTAGAAATAGCGGTAATTGGTATAACTAGTGGTTTAGTTTTGGCATTAGAGTTACTAAATACTGCGATCGAGTCCGTTGTGGACTTAACCGTTAAGCAGACTTACCATGATTTGGCAAAAATTGCTAAAGATTGTGCGGCGGGTGCAGTGCTTGTCTCTGCTTTCGTAGCGATGCTAGTAGCAGGTACGCTATTGCTTCCTCCTCTGGTAACGTTAATTATATCGGCTTTGTAGAGGTGATTTAGGCATCGCTAAGTGACTCACTAAGAGAATCACACTCTGTCCGAATTCCCTTTGCAGAATATATTCAAAATTTAAATCGTGCGATGTCTACGACGGGTGGTTCCTGAGCGCAGCCGTACCCCTTGGGGGAAGCAAGCTACGTACAGCGTCTCCGACGACAGGAGAAGGGCTACGCCAACGCGCCAAGCATCCTGGCTAAAGGATTACTTGGTAATCTTTAGAAAGTGGCCGTAGAGTAGCCGCTTGATACTTACACGTCTACGTCAGCATTATTTTTACACTTAGTGAACAAATAGCATGAGATACTTATCTATGCTTTTTGCAACTGATGAGTGGTAAAACCAGGAGTGATGAGCTTTGATTATAGTTATCGACAATTACGATAGTTTTACATATAACTTAGTGCAGTATCTGGGAGAATTGGCATCAGAGTTCCCAGTGGCAGATGATATTAAAGTTTTTCGTAACGACAAGATATCCATAGATGAAATTCAGGCATTAAAGCCGGAAGCTGTAGTTATTTCTCCTGGGCCTGGTCGCCCGGAAGATGCCGGCATTTCTTTAGAATTGATTGAACAGCTAGGACAAGAGTTACCAATTTTGGGTGTCTGTTTGGGACATCAAAGCATTGGTCAAGTGTTCGGTGGTAAAATAATTTCTGCTCCAGAGTTGATGCATGGCAAAACCTCTCAGGTGTCTCACACTGGAGTGGGGGTTTTCCGGGGATTAGAAAATCCTCTGACCGCCACCAGGTATCATAGTTTGGTAATCGAACGTGAGACTTGCCCAGATGTGTTAGAAATCACCGCTTGGGTTGAAGATAACACCATTATGGGAGTGCGACACCGGAACTATCCTCACATTCAGGGCGTCCAGTTTCACCCAGAGAGTGTCCTGACATCTTCAGGAAAACAGTTATTGCGAAATTTTCTGGAACAGTTACAGTCAAGAGCATAATTAATGAAACGACGACAGTTGATGGGCTATGCTGGGGCGGGGTTGGTAACAGCTTTGGTTACTACCTTGGGTTCTGAATCTCAAGCTGACGCACAATCTAGCGGTTTATCAGTTAAGTGGTTGGGTCATACTTGCTTTCTTTTTACTGGTGGTGGTGCGAAAGTTCTCGTTAATCCGTTTCGGACGGTCGGGTGTACAGCTGGGTATCGTCCTCCAAAAGTTGCAGCAGATTTGGTACTGATTAGCAGCCAACTGCTTGACGAAGGTGCTGTGGATGTACTACCGGGAAATGCAAAACTCATCTATGAACCAGGAGTTTATGAGTTTAAAGGCATTAAATTCCAAGGAATTGCTATAGACCACGATCGCAAAGGTGGTAAGCAGTTTGGCTCAAATACTGCTTGGAGTTGGAAGCAAGGCGGAATTAATATCCTACACTTAGGCGGAGCCGCTGCACCCATTTCTATTGAGCAAAAAATCTTGATGGGGCGTCCCGATGTGGCATTTATTCCAGTGGGAGGCAGTGCAAAAGCCTACAATGCTGAGGAAGCAAAGCAGGCTGTTCAAGTATTAAATCCCAAGTTAGTGATTCCGACTCATTACCGGACACAGGCTGCTGATGCTGCTAAATGCGATCTTTCACCAATAGATAATTTTCTAACCTTAATGCAAGGTATGAAAGTGCGGCGTAGCAGTGCAGATAGTATTTCTATTAGCCCTAAAGATTTGCCGGAGAATGGGGAAATTCAAGTTTTGAGTTACAAATTTTGAATAAAGGGGACTGGGGATTGGCAACTAGGAAAGAAGCAAAGGAAGCAGGGGAAGAATAATGACTCCTGCCTCCATCTTCTAACTTCAGCTTTTAGAACGTATACCACTCTCCAGTTAGCTTATCTGCGTCGCTGATGGGAGTTTCAACAGCTGTCGTTTCATTTATAGTCCAAATGTTGTCTGTACCTGCTGTCTGATCGCGCCAGTAGATATCAGTCTTGCCATCGCCGTTGAAATCGCCAAGAGATGGTGTCAAGGCCGCGTTATTAGCTGGTAAGAAAGCCTCAGTTGCAACTGTTGTACCATCCATCAACCAAGCGGTGTTCGCACCTGTGGTTCCATTGTGCCAGAAGATATCAGTCTTGCCATCACCGTTGAAGTCACCAATTTTGGAAGTCCAGGATGAGTCAAGTGTGCCCAAAGCACCCTCTGTGACTAAAATACCATTTATCGTCCAAACCTTGTTCTCACCAGTTTGAGCGTTTCTCCACAGAATATCAGTCTTATAGTCGCCGTTGAAATCACCAAGGCTAGAAGTCCAGGCGGCATCTTGTGATTGCAGCGCCAATTCAGTCTTTTGCGTACCATCCATAAACCAAGCGGTGTTATCGCCTGTTGTCTGATTGCGCCAGAAGATATCACTCTTACCATTGCCGTCGAAATCAACAATGGTTGGGGTTAGTGCTGTGTCTGTAGTGTCTAGAACAGTTGCATTTAGAACTGTTGTACCATCCATCTCCCAGATAGCGTTCTCGCCAGTTGTGCCATTATGCCAGAAGATATCGGTTTTGCGATCGCCATTGAAATCTCCAATCTGAGGAGTCCAGGCTGGATCGACGCTACTAAGAGCAGCCGCACTACCAACTTTGGTTCCATCCATTAGCGCAATGCTATTCTCACCGGTTGTCTTATTGCGTAACAAGAAGTCGGTTTTGCCATCAGCATTGAAGTCAGCAATTTTGTAATCATAGGCGGATAGGTCAAATTGACCCAAAGAACCCTGTTCCAGAACTGTTGTGCCATCCATCAACCGAATGATAATCTCACCAGTTGAAGAATTGACCCAAACTTTGTCTGTTTTACCATCACCGTTAAAGTCAGGAGTAATCGCTGCACTAGTTAAGTAAGGATTAGGATTGGGATTTGCTGACGTTTTAACAGGCGTAGCCGTTGTAGGTTCACTTTCTAGCGCTAGTGAGGAACTCTTATTTCCAAACCCCAAATCATAATTTAAACTCTTAAGAGAGGTTGTCAAGATTTCTGATTTTGCAAAAGAATCTGATAACAAACGAGATGTATTCAAAGATAAGGGTGAGGAATTTTGATTTCCAGACATGGTTTATTTTTATGATTGGTTGTTATATTCTTTTAACTTTTTTTGCAAATCTCTTTCTGTAACGAAATAACATTTACCTGGTTTTCAATATTTCTTTATAACTATTTTTTATTTATTAATGTCACTCTTTGAAGATAAATATTTGTTTTTTTTAAACTATTATTCTAAAATTTTCAAGCTCTATATAAGCAATTGCAAAATATGTTTTGTAACTTATATATGATTATTTACAGATAAAAATGATTAGTTTATCTGTTTTATTTAACATTTGAAGGTTGTATCAAAAATCTCCCTACGAAGCAGAAACTTATTTGATGTTTAATTAGACAGACTTAATTAAGATAGAAGCGATCGCTACATTATTCCTAATGTATTTTGTATAATATTACCTTTATTTTCTTGGTACTTTCTTAAGTAATAGCTGAATCCTGACTATTTTTTATTTTACGAACAAGCTTAGAGAAAAAATAACCTTGACCCCCGGCTAGTCCTAAATTTGAGCTATTTAATTTAACCCAATAAAAATCGAAGGCTATAGGGTTTTTGCTCGTACTTGGATGTATTTCCCAATGCCGCCAAGTAGATGGTGTAGACTGAGTTAATTCGAGATGATAAACATAACGTTTTTGAATTTCATTTCGATAGGGAGTCATCTTGTATTGAGAAATACCCAATAACTCAATAATGCGAACTCTCTTAACACCAGATTCTTCATCAATTTCCCGCAGTACAGCTTCAGATGGCTCCTCACTTTCTTCAACTGTACCAGCAGGTACTTGCATGCCAGCTTCAGGAAAATCAGTATGTGTAAACACCATTAATTCATCTTTGTTGGTTACGTAAGCGATCGCTTTTTTTATTAGGGGTTGAGTAGACATATTTTTTACTGTATGTTGTTAAATTTCTGAAATCTCAAAATTTGTATAAAATAAACGTTTAAAACTTATTTAACTTCATGAATATCCTAAATAATTTGATAACAACAAGATTTCGGAATTATTTCAAAAGTAGGAAATCTGAGTATTTCGAGATAATTGATTCTTCTCCAATAATTTACAGCAGATTTCAGGTTGGTTAGATACACAAGCTAAGTCTATTAGCCAGGTATAAAGCGTGTTTTACTCTTGAATTGTGTATTCTGCTGTATAACTTGAGTGGAAACAAATATTGGTTAGAATAACTTAGATTAGCAGCTATTAAGAGGCATCATCTGTGCATTTGTTAGTTGTTAAAAGTGTCAAATAATACAATACTTTTTAAAAGTACATCAACTATGCAAGCAGAATATCGGCAGCGTCGCGAGCAATTAATGGCAAAAATTGGTGATGGGACAGCCATTTTTCGCAGTGCGCCAATGGCAGTGATGCACAACGATGTAGAGTATGTTTATCGCCAAGAAAGTGATTTTTTTTACTTGACTGGTTTTAATGAGCCACAAGCAGTAGCAGTGTTAGCGCCGCATCATTCAGAACATCGGTTTGTGCTGTTTGTCCAACCAAAGGATCGCGAAAAGGAAGTATGGACTGGTTATCTTTGTGGGGTAGATGCAGCAAAAGAAATTTATGGTGCTGATGAAGCGTACCCCATTAGCGAGTTAGATGAAAAGTTGCCGCAGTATTTAGAAAAAGCCAGCCGGATTTACTATCATTTAGGACGCGATCGCACTTTTAACGATCAAATCTTGAAACATTACCAAAGCTTATTGCGGACTTATCCGAAGCGCGGTACAGGGCCGATCGCTATTGAAGATACTGGCCCTGTCCTCAACAGCATGAGATTGATCAAAAGCGAAGCTGAGTTGGAATTGATGCGTCAAGCAGCTGCGATCGCAACTGAAGCACACAATTATGCCCAAGAAATCGCCGCACCAGGACGTTATGAGTACGAAATCCAAGCGGAGATGGAACGCATCTTTCGAGTCCGGGGTGGAATGGGGCCTGCTTATCCTTCGATTGTGGCATCTGGTGTAAATGCTTGCGTACTCCATTACATTGAAAATAATCGTCAAATGCAGGATGGAGAATTACTGCTAATTGATGCCGGTTGTGCCTATGGTTATTACAACTCGGATATTACCCGGACATTTCCTGTTGGAGGTAAGTTTACGCCAGAACAAAAGACATTGTACGAGATTGTTTTGGAGGCGCAAAAACAAGCGATCGCTCAAATCCAACCAGGTAATCCTTTCAAGTTAGTTCACGATACAGCAGTGCGCGTTCTTACAGAAGGTTTAGTCGAACTTGGCATTCTCAAAGGCGAAATTGATAAGTTAATTGAAGAAGAGAAATACAAGCCATATTATATGCACCGCACCAGTCATTGGTTAGGTTTGGATGTCCATGATGTCGGTGTTTACCAGCATGGTGAAGACAAACCACAGATTTTACAACCAGGTCAAATTTTGACAGTGGAACCGGGATTATATATTGTGCCAGATACCAAACTAGCAGAAGACCAGCCACAGACCGATCCTCGATGGGTTGGCATTGGTATTCGGATTGAGGATGATGTGTTAGTTACACCTGGGGGACATGAGGTGTTAACTGCGGGGGTTCCAAAAGAAATAGATGAAATAGAAAAATAAAAAATGGGGATGATGCCAACCATCTGTAAGATACGATTGTAAATCGCGGTTAATACGGACAAAACCCACAGAGGTGGATTTTAAATCCTTGATTTACTACTAGTCCACGTAGGTGGACTTTGCTTTGTGTAGCCGCGACTTCCAGTCGCCCAATACTTTTAAAACTCCACTTCTAAAGGAAAAATTGCGGTGAAAGTAGAACCAACGCCTACCTGCGAGGCTAGGTTAATTTGACCTTGCAATAGTTTTACCAACCGCGAAACGATCGCTAATCCCAATCCTGTACTATCAGGAAGATATGGGCGATCGCTAGAACTGACGCGAAAGTAGGGTTCAAATATCTGGGCTTGGTTTTCGAGTGCAATGCCAACTCCAGTGTCAGAAACTGCGATCGCCCATCTCTGATTCTCCAATACCTGACACATGATAATAATAGTCCCCAACTCTGTATAACGAATCGCATTACTAATAAGATTTGTAACTATTTGTTGCAACTGAAAAGAATCTGTGACCAATTTTTCAGGAATGCGATCGCAATCGACTACGATTTGTAAATTTTTTCCCGCAGCTAAAGGTTCCAACATTTGACAGATATTATCGATTAATTCCCGCACATCGGTAGGCGCTAATTGGATTTTTATCTGTCCTGCCTCATAGCGGGAAAGTTCTAGTACATCATTGATTAAATGGAGTAACTGTCTACCATTGCGTAGTACCCGCTCAATATGTTCTAAATTAGAATAGTTGTCTTTTATATCAGCCTTTCGTCGTTGTTGGCGTAAAAATAGATCCGAATAACCAATAATAGAAGTTAGAGGATGTTTTAATTCGTGGGCTAGTTGGGAAAGATACTCTTGATTGGCGCTAATTAGCCGCGTGAGTTCCTCATTATGGAGCGTTAGTGATGCTTGCAACTGCTGTAATTCCCGCAAGCGTTCCTCAACATAGCTCTTGAAACATCGAGCGATCGCTTCGTCTAGGATAGCGTCAATCAAACGCATAGAACGAATTATCTCTACAGGTGTTCCTTCCAATAAATCTGCTTGTAGAGCATCAAATATTATTGTTCGCAGCAGATGATATTCTCTGGCGATTTCTGCTGGATCAAAGCCTTGTTCGGCTCGAATAGCTCCATGCTGAAAACTGGCAGTAACTATTGACTGAATATCATTATCCTGAGATTTTGAAAGCACTGTCACCATAGCTTTCAAAACATCAGGGACGTGATCCTTTACCGCTGTATAAGATAAGTCATCAGCACTTTCAATCCGTCTATCCTTACGAACCGCTAAAATCCATTTATCGACGATGGTATCCGTTTTCTCAGCCAATACTTGACTAAAATCCATTATGTTAAATTCAGCTAGGAGATAGATGAGTAAACTTCCATATCCAATTAGTTTAGCGAGTGCAGTGGGTTTTTACCAAATTTAACAATTAAGTTCACCTACCAAAAGGAATAGATTATACATGTTATTTTGTTTGCTAATTAAGTAGCTATATATAAATAAAATTTTATCGGTATATTTCGTTTTCTATTAAAAAATATTAATTAAGTACGTAATACTTTTAATACTGAGTTTGACTGTATTATTTAGCTGTCTGTGCAAGGAGTTCACTCACAACACAACCAAATGGCAAGTCTCATTTATTACTGTCAAGTAGTTATTAGCATTTAGTTTAAGTATTAAAATAAACAACACTTTTCATAAGATAGATGGCTTTTACTGAGCATCGATGTTATATTGTGCATAATTTAGTATCCATTAGAGTAAGTCAGCCTAATTCAGCGTGTCACAGTGCATAACGCTGGAGCGGAGGAACCAAATTGTGGGGCGTATCTAATAAAAAGTGAAGAGTTGAGAGTGAGGAGTTAGAAGTTACTAAATATTTAACTCATAACTTATAACTTATAACTCATAACTTTCTTTAGAAGGGCATCTCTCAGCCCTAGCCCGTCAGCTAACTTCGTAGGCATTGAGAGGAGACTGAAGAGACGGCATTATTTATAATGTTCCGATCTCATCGGTGTCCAAGGCTGGTACTGCTCGGATTTTTTGTACCTGCACTTAAATCTGTTGAGGTCGTAAATGATATTTCAACTAAATTTGGCTGCGATCGCGGCGATCGCAGGACAAGCTGTTTGGAAAAAAACAAAACCTGTAATTGTCAAGGATGTTTTCTTTCTACCTATATTGGGTTTCTTGGGAATAATTGTGTTGTGGTGGATTGTTGCACTTGCCAACCATGAATTGATGCCCACCCCACCAGAAGCGTTAATTGCTAATCTAGACTACATCTTAAATCCCTTCTATCAGCGAGGCCCAGGCAACTTAGGAATTGGTTGGTTGTTGATAGCAAGTCTGCGCCGGGTATTAATAGGCTTTTTGTTAGGTGCGGTAGTAGCGATTCCTCTGGGGTTTCTAATTGGCATGTCCAGACCGGCAATGCTAGCGCTTAATCCGATCGTGCAAATTTTTAAACCTGTATCGCCCCTAGCTTGGCTACCCATCGCCTTAGCAATTTTCAACTTGGCAGATCCTTGAGCCATTTTTGTCATCTTTATTACCTCCTTATGGCCGACAATTATTAATACCGCTTTAGGAGTTTCTAGCGTTCCCAAAGATTATTTAGATGTGGCACGAGTGTTGGAAATGCCCCGTTGGAGACGGATTACAAAAATCATTTGGCCTGCAAGTTTGCCGTATATTTTTACAGGTTTGCGAATTAGTTTAGGCATAGCTTGGCTGGTAATCGTCGCCGTGGAAATGCTCACAGGTGGTATTGGCATCGGCTTCTTTGTCTGGGATGAATGGAGTCGTTTAAACCTGAGTTCAGTCTTTTTAGCTGTGTTGATAATTGGCTTAACTGGGTTAATCCTAGATTACGCTGTGGGCAAAATCGAAGAATTAGTAACCCATCGCCCTAAAACTTTCAACTAACAAAATTCGGCTGCTATCAAAATAGCAAGATGTAACAAGACTCTGCGCCTGGAGCGTGAGCAATTAATCACCAATGGAGCTACAAGAATGGGTGATATTAACTGGACTCGACGAGATATTATCAAGGGAATAGGAGCAACAACAGCGGGAATGGCGCTGTCCTCCTGTGGCATTTCAGGAGATAGGTCAGCCAAAGGACTAACTGAAGAAGCTTTAGCTGTGCAACCAGTAGTTAAAAGCAGCGACTTAGAAAAAGCCGATCTTACTGTTGGTTACGTTCCTGTTAATGATTGTGCGCCATTTGCGATCGCCTGGAAAAAAGGTTTCTTCCGCAAGTATGGCTTGAACGTTACACTCAACCGCGAAGCCAGTTGGGCCACCTCCCGCGACGGTGTAATTTTTGGTCGCCTGGATGCTTCACCTGTGGTATCTGGTGCAGTTACTAACGCCAGAATTGGTGCTGAAGGCGCACGCCACGCCCCCTTGTGTGCAGCCATGACCATTCACCGCCACGGTAACGCCATGACAATGAACAAAGCCATGTGGGATTTTGGGCTGCGTCCGTGGTACGAGTATCAAGAAAAATATGGCGATGGCGCGCTACAAGCCTTTGGGCGCGATTTCCGAGGCTACTTTGACAACCAACCGCCAGAAAACAGAGTTTGGGCAGTAGTATTAAGTTCCTCCATTTACGAATACTTTATCCGTTACTTATCCGCCGCCGCAGGTGTCGATCCGCTTAAAGAGTTTCGCGTCATCATCGTTCCGCCCCCCCAAATGGTGACAAATGTGCGGATTGGTGCAATGCAAGCTTACATGGTTGCAGAACCCTGGAACACAAGGGCAATAACAGGTAACGAAAACATCGGCTTTACCTTTGCACAAGGTAAAGAAGTCTGGTTGGGACACCCAGATCGGCTTTTGGGCGTAATGGAATCTTTCATCGACCAATATCCCAAAACCTATCGTTCCCTAGTCAAGGCGATGATTGAAGCCTGTCAGTATTGCAGCAAACCAGAAAACCGCCAAGAAGTAGCCAAACTGATAACAGACCGTTCCTTTACAGGTGCTAGACCTAAAAAGAAAGATGCCCCAATCGCGAAATTTACAGGCCCGGCAATTCTCGGCAACTACAACTATGGCGGCTTTGACGGCAAAGACCGCACCATCAAAGCCGATGACACCACGATTTTCTTCGATATTCCTGACAACCTTCCCAAACAGCCAGGAGAACACTCCACATTCTTATGGAGATCCAGAAGTATCTGGATGATGACACAAGCAGCACGGTGGGGACAAATTAAGGAATTCCCCAAAAATGCCGAAAAATTAGCAGAACTTGGCTGGAGAACAGATTTATATCGGGAGATAGCATCTGAAATGGGCATTCAGTGCCCCAAGGATGATTACAAGGTCGAACCACCAGAGGTATTTATAGATAAGAAAGGCTTCGACCCCAGCGATCCGGTGGGTTATCTGAATAGTTTTGCCATCAGGGCTAACGCTCCCACTCGTTTTTTCATGTCTTAAATTCTAAGTTCAAATATTGATTGACTAAATTATTTCCGGAGCCTTTGATGATGGAATATACCTCATTACCTATTAGTACCCAGACCGAAGTTATACCCCGCCCTGGATTTTTAGAAATTGAAAATTTAGTCAAGTCTTATCCGACACCTGATAAAGATAATTTTGTCGTTTTAGATGGAGTTAATTTAACGATTGGTGAAGATGAATATATTTCTGTAATTGGTCACTCAGGTTGTGGAAAATCAACTCTACTAAAGATAGTAGCTGGTTTAGAAAAAGCCACTTCCGGCTCAGTCAGGCTAGATGGGAAAGAAATTCGTCAGCCGGGAGCCGAAAGGATGATGGTATTTCAGAACTATTCACTGTTACCTTGGTTAACAGTGCGAGAAAATATCCGTTTAGCCGTAGATGAAGTGTTAAAAAATGCTAATCGCTCTGAAAAAATCAGCATTGTAAATCAACACTTGGCAATGGTAAACTTGACGGCGGCGGCTGACAAATATCCTGATGAAATTTCTGGAGGTATGAAACAAAGAGTAGGTATTGCCAGAGCCTTAGCAATTCGTCCCAAAATGTTGTTGATGGATGAACCTTTTGGGGCACTAGATGCACTAACTCGTGGCAAATTGCAGCGGCAGGTATTGGATATTTGGGAAAATAATCGTCAAGCAGTGATGATGATTACCCACGATGTAGACGAAGCAATTTATATGTCCGATCGCATCGTTTTGATGACCAATGGCCCAGCTGCTAATATCGGGGAGATTTTAGAAGTTCCTTTTGAGCATCCACGCGATCGCGCCGCCATGCGAAACTCAAAAGAGTATTTTGAACTCCGCAACCACGCCTTAAATTTCCTCGATCGATATTTTGCCCAAGACGAGTAAATTAGATTATCATTTTTTTAGTGGGTAGCCTAATTCAAATTCATGAAAGCTGGATTTGGAACGGAGGAACCAATGTTTGGGGCTAATCTTGCAGAGAGCGGTAATTTAAGAGTCAAAAGTTTTAACTCAGCACTCAGGACTCACCACGGGCTAAACGCCCCGCTTGCGCTAACAGCACTCCTAAGAGAGAGACACCTTCCAGTCTTAGCCCGTCAGCTAACTCCGTAGGCAATGGAAGGAACCCCCAAGACTTTGGCTGTAATACAGTTATTATTGGGGTTTCCTTGACTGATTTAAGATTTGAAATTTTGGTTATCGTCACTCAATCTAAAATCCTTCGACTGAGCGTAGCCTAAGTCCAAAATCTAAAATTGGTCGCCCTGCTTCTCATTGCTAATTCATTTCATTAGGAGAAGTAAAGCTGTGCAAATCAAGCCAATGTTAGCACGTCTGCAAAGTGCCACAGGTCGAGATGACTTAATTGAACAAATGGTACTGTTGCCAGAACCGAACAAACCTTTTTCTAAAAAACCTCAAAAGGCGAAAGCAGTTAATCTAATTGTTGCTTATGACGCATCTCCCAACAGTCACACGGCATTAGATATTGCATTTTGGATTGCCCATCAAACGCGTTTGGCCACCAATACAGAAGTTACAGTTCAAGCCGTTTATGTAGTAGAAGATAATCAAAGCAATCATTATCCAAATATTTTGAGTTTTCCCCAACAACAGTCTTCATTAGAATGTGAAGTCAGTGAAGGATCGAAGTCTGTCACACAGGTATTAACTCAACCTAAATTACAGACAGCGATCGCTCCTCTACAACAAGCTGATATAATTCTCTGGCAAGCCCGGAGTCTGGCTGAAGAATGGCAGGGTTCTTTCAAATCTCATTTACGGTTTGGCTCCATTTCCACAGAACTTAACAAAGTTGTTGAATCAGAAAGTGCCGATATTCTATTTTTAGGTTGCAACTCTGTCGATCATCCAATGATTGAAGCTCTAGGTTCTAATTTTCCCTGTGCCGTTTTAGGCATTCCCAGTTGTATTGATGAATAATCGCTGTTTAAAATTTCAATAATTTTTACCATAGATAAGTCACCTAATACTAGGTGACTTTTTTCGTTACTATGCAATTAGTTAAATTTTGGAAGGTAGATGTAGAAAACTTTCACTATTATATTTTAATGTAGCGGTTGGAAAATCATTAAAATTTTAATCCGGCGTTTTGCAAGTATCGATAGCGCGGATGGGGTATTTCTGCACCTCACAAAGTTGAAATATTCTGTAAGTTCGTAGCAAGCACTAAAGTCTTTACTACGAACTATTTTTAACCTGTTATAATACTTGTGGCAGACTGACTACTAGTAGCCAATTAGGTGCAATACATCACGCAGGACGCTATAACCAGCTAAATCCCAAAGCAAATAAGCAAGGAAACCAATAGCCGCCAAGCGACCATTCCAAATTTCGGCTTGAGGAGTCCAACCAAACAAAAATGCATTGCGGTCTATACCATTGTATGCGGGTGCAACAACTGGTAAATCGGTAGAAGGACGAGTTTCTTGAGTTGCCATTTTTTTCTCCAAAATCTAATAGCTTTTTAGGTGTTTAGTTTCTAGTAGCCAATCAGATGTAAAACGTCACGCAAGACGCTATAACCAGCTAAATCCCAAAGCAAATAGGCAACAAAGCCAATCGCTGCCAAGCGACCATTCCAAATTTCCGTTTGAGGAGTCCAGCCAAACAAGAATGCATTACGATCTATGCCGTTGTATTCTGCTGCAACAGGTGGTAAATCAGTAGAGGGACGAGTTTTCATTGTTTTTTCCTTCCTAATCAAGTTGGTTTTTATTCTTTAAATGCTCTCGTAACCAATCAAATGCAAAACTCTATAGCCAACAAAATCCCAAACTAAATAGGCAAGAAAGCCAATCATTGCAAAACGACCGTTTAAAATTTCGGCTTGAGGAGTCTAATCAAACAGAAAATCATTGCGATCGCAACTCTTATATTCTGTTGACATTATTGACAAATCTCTAGAAAAAGGAGTTGCCATTTCCTGCCCTCAAAAATTCGTTTGTTAACTTTAATGTAGCTATTAATAATTAGAATGCTTTCTGTCTATAGGCACAAAAGACAAGCACTTCTTATGGCCGATGCTCAAACGTATTATTATAAATAAATCCACCTAGAGAGGGTGATACAAATAGATATTTAAATAAATCTAAACTATTTGGAAGCAAAGTATTATTAAAATAGAATTACTAACTATAAATTAAATAATTACAATTAAAATTAGCAGTACATAAATAATATTGGTTGCCAATTTAATTATGTTTTTTACCAAGAGATAGCAAAAGTTATATCTTCCGTTGTATGAGGGTTTCAGCCTTTGGAGAGATGCTTTAAAGAGGTAAATTCCACGATTGTGATCTAAAGAGTTAGGTATTGCCATAGGTACAAACATAATAAATACTAAGAGTTGCTTCTCAAGAAATTCTTAATTCCCCAAATTTAAACCTTAGAAGAAGGAAATACAATGTTCCAAAGTACGGAAATCATGGTGGGACTGTACAAACCACTATTGTGGTTAGCACAGGTTCCAGTAGAACCCTCAAACGTCACGCCAGAACAGGCATCAGTTCTCGTTTCTGGGCCGCGCTTTTTTGTGGCTTTAATTTCCGGCGTGATTCTTGCCTTTGCTTTCCAATTAGTTTTAACTAATCTCTCCCTTGCAGCCGGTATTTCCTACCTGGGGCACTCATCTGATTCGGATTCAGATAATGGGGAAGTCGGAAGTTTGGGCGGCAGCATTCGCAAAATAGGCACAGCAGTAGGGATTTGGACATTAATCACTGTGACTGTCGCCTTATTAATCGCTTCTTATCTAGCAGTAAAATTGAGCCTTGTAATCTCAGATCGGGGATTGGGAGCGACTCTCGGTTTGGTGATTTGGGGTGCTTACTTTTTGCTCCTAGTTTGGGTAAGTTCTACCACCGTAGGTTCCTTAATTGGCTCAGTTGTCAATACAGCAACATCTGGCTTTCAGGCGATTATGGGAACTGCTACCGCCGCACTAGGCGCGAAAGCTGTAAATAACCAAGTGGTAGCCACAGCTGAAGCCGCCGCCGCCGCTGTTCGTAGAGAACTAGGAAGCGCCATCGACCCCGTAAGTATCCGGGAAAACATCGAAGATTACTTAGAAAAGATCCGTCCTCCAGAACTCGATGTGTCAAAGATTCGGAGTGATTTTGAAAATTTACTCAACGATCCGCAATTAAAAGCGATCGCTGGGACTCCAGATATCCGCAATATCGACCGCCAAAAGTTTATCGAGTTAGTCAGCAGCCGCACCGATCTTTCCAAAAAGGATGTTAATCGCATTGCTGATACCTTGTATAAAGTTTGGCAGCAAGTCGTAAGTCAGCAACCACCTACCGAAGACCGTTTGGGTGAGTTGATGGATTATCTGAAATCACTTCCACCAGGACAAAGCAAGACAGATGAACTCAACGCTAAGTTGGAACGGTTATTAGCAGAAAAGGGTGGTTCCAAAGAATCTGACCAAAAGCCAGCTACCGGGCCAATTCAAAGTACACTCCAGCAAGGATTATCTGCCTTAACCGGCATTGTGTTAGGACGTACAGATTTATCTGATTTGGATGTGGAAAAAATCTTGGGTAGTCTCACTAGCGCTAAAGATAAAGTCACCGAACAAGCAGATAAGTTAGGCTTGCCAACACCGTCACAACCCTATAGCCCAATTCGGGCTGATGTCGAAAATTACCTGTACAATACTTATGCTTGGCAACTGAGTCCAGAAAGAATTGCCCAGGAATTTCATGATGTCATCTACGATCCAGCAGCTGACCCTGGAATCGTCCGCAGAGAACTAGAACGGCTATCCCGCAATGATTTCGTCAAAATTCTGCAACAGCGAGGATTGCTTACTCAAGGCCAAATTCAACGCATTGCTAATCAGCTAGAAACTGTCCGCCAAGAAGTGCTAGTAACAGTCAGAGCTATTGAAGAAAGAGATATAGTTCAAGACTTGCAACGCGCAGTAGAAAGTTATCTGCTTGTTACTCCCAAGGCAGATTTGACACCCGAAGGCATTGAGCAGAATTTTAAACCACTGTTGGAAGACTCAGAGGCAGATTATGAAACCCTGACATTGCGGCTGGCGCATCTTGACCGCCAAGAAATTCGGCAGATATTGCTACAACGTAATGATGTCCAGTTATATGAAGTAGATAGCATTGTCGATGAGTTGGAAAAACAACGCGATCGCGTCTTGGTAGAATCTAAAGGACTAGCAGAACAGGCACAATATCAAGCAGAAACCCTGTGGCTAAATGTAGAATCATATCTGCGTAACACAGGAAAATCTGAACTGAATCCTGATGGCATCCGCGCCGACTTCAAAAAGCTACTAGAAGATCCTCAAGCTGGAATTAGCTCAATTCGGGCACGCTTGTCTCGCTTTGACCGCGATACTTTAGTGCAGTTGTTGAGTCAGCGGGAAGATTTGAGTGAAGATCAAGTTAATCAAATCATCAATGCTACTGAAGAGTCGTGGTACAGTATTCGCCACACACCTCAAGCTGTAGTCGATAAAGCTAAAGAGCAATACGACTCTGTGACGACAACGATCGCAGATTATCTCCGGAATACTGGGAAACAAGAACTCAATCCTGAAGGTATTCAGCGAGATTTGACCAGATTGTTTGAAAATCCCAAAGAGGGAGCCGTCGCACTGCGCCGTCGGTTGTCACAGGTAGACCGGGATACACTAGTGAAATTGCTCAGTCAACGCCAAGACTTGAGTGAAGAACAAGTCAATGAAATCATTGATTCCACCCAAACTTCGATTCGTAACTTTGTACGTGCGCCCCGTCGTCTAGCTAGCCGCACACAGCAAAGAGTAGAATCATTCAAAGGTTATCTGGAAGAGTATCTGCGCCAAACTGGCAAAGAAGAACTCAACCCAGAAGGTATCAAACGCGACTTGCAATTATTGTTGCACGATCCGCGAGTCGGCGTAGAAAGTTTTGGCGATCGCCTTTCCCAGTTTGACCGTTCTACGATCATCGCCCTGCTGAAAATTCGGGAAGATATTTCTGATGAAGAAGCAGCACGGATTGCCGATAATATGGTGTCCGTAAGGGATCAATTTGTCGAACAAGTACGCAGCATTCAACGGGGCATTCAAGATGCAATTGACGGGGTTTTCGCCCGCATTCGCAACTATCTCAACTCCCTGGATCGCCCAGAACTTAACTATGATAGTATTAAGCGCGATATTCGCACAGTTTTTGACGATCCCCAAGCGGGTTTCGATGCCCTGCGCGATCGCTTGTCCTCCTTTGACCGTGATACCCTAGTGGCAATTATGAGTTCTCGTGAGGACATCTCCGAAGAAGATGCTAATCGGATCATCGACCAAATTGAACGGGCACGCAACACAGTATTGCAACGTGCAGAACGCATACAGCACGAAGCCCAGCGCCGTCTAGAACAGGTAAAGCATCAAGCACAGCGGCAAGCGGAAGAAACCCGCAAAGCCGCAGCTACAGCAGCGTGGTGGCTGTTTGCCACAGCATTCGTCTCCGCGATTTTCTCTGCATTAGGAGGAGCGATCGCTGTAGCTTAACAAGTTGTCTCCGCTAATTTTTCAGCCTCCCGAATGGGAGGCTTTCCTATTTTAAGTACGCATACTCCTATCCGTAGCATCTGCTAAAGAAAAAAGAAAAGAAAGAAATACGTATTCGCGAATTTTGTGTAAGTATGTCTTTCCATTATGTCTTTCAATATAGTCATATATGAATATTCTTTACTGCTCTAATATCAGCAATTAGATGGGTGAAAAGAGAATTGGTTTAATGTTTCAATTTTATTAAATAACTTGCAATTAAATCTCATATCAAGTCCGGGTAATTAGTTATGATTTCCAAAATCATTGCACCCCACCCCCAGCCCCTCCCCGCAGGCGGGGAACTCGGGGCCCCCTCTGGGGATTAGGGGCAGGGAGACGAAGCGTAGCTTTGGCGCAGTGGGGTTCTTGGGGTTTAGTAAGTAATCAAGCGGACATGATATCAGCTTATTATCAATAAATTACTCTGTAATTTTTGCAAGTTAATAATTTTACCTAAATAGCAATTTCAAACAATGGAAAACACGTTAGTTGATAAAACCTTCCGTGACAGCAATGGCAAAATTGTTTTGGCTGAAATGCCAAACCCACCACTTATTCTTTGGATAGTAGCTAGTTTACTAACCCTAGTTATTACAAGTGGTAAAATCAATACAGTGTTAGACTTTCTGGCAAATGGCTCCTTGTTTACTTGGGCATGGATGGAGCTATTTCAAGGCGTTAATTATTTTCGCAGAGCGCTAGGTCTTGCTGTATTGATTGGGATGATCGCATACAAAATCCAGTAAATATACATAATCAAGTAAAAAATACTACTAAAAAAGGAGTGATTTTAAACTCCTTTTTTTTGTCCAAAGTTTAAAATGTGAATAAAGTCATACTGACATTATGACTTTATTACACTGTGTTTTCTTATTCAGCATTTTAAACTGAGAGCAATACAGCAAATCAATTAACTCGTGCAACAAACAAAACTTACTGTAAAGTTAATGAGTAAGAATATCTGTTCACAAATTATTGATAAATGCTGTATAAAACTCAAGCAAATTAATTGATGGAGATTTGAATATGAAACGTATTTTATTAGGTACATTACTTGCTCTCCCATTTGCAATTTCCTCCTTACCGTCACAAGCATCAGCAGCAGAAATCATTGTTAGACCCAATGTTCATAGAACTGCTATTGTGCGTAAACCTGTTGTCGTCCGATATCAACGGAAGTTAATTCCTGCACATTGGGAAACAGTACGACGCGGTAACAGGTGGGTTAAAGTTAGAGTTCCTGCTCGTTATGTAAATGTCAGAGTTTAATATCTAAATAGAGGCTAACAACTATAGTTGTTAGCCTCTATTAGTTAAAATTTTGTTGCTGAATAAGATTTAGAAGTAAATACAGGTAGCTAACATAAGTCAATTTAATCAACATGAATATATCTCAAAGTTTTCAGTTTTTAAAAAGTTTTTTAATATTTATACTAGGAATTAGTTTAGTAACACCCTGCGATTCCATTCAGGCTGATGACAAAAATATAACTAAAGAAAAAATCTTGATTGGTGATAATTATGGAGAATTATACGATCAAGGAAAGTTACGTACTTACTATTTTTACACTCCAAAATCTTATAATCTAGACCGTCCGATACCATTAGTTTTAGTGTTTCATGGAGATGATGGGAATGGTCGGTCTATCAGTAACGTGACTCGCTTCAATAAATTAGCAGAGCAAAAAGGATTTATTGTTGTTTATCCAGATGGAATTGACCAAAAATGGAGTCTTAGAAGTAACGCTCAAGGAAAGGTAGATGATGTCTTATTTGTCAGTGCTTTGATTAGTCATCTTCAGCAGCAACTTAATATTGATAGTCATAAAGTTTATGCCACCGGTTTTTCTAGAGGTGGCATACTTACCCAAGCACTAGCTTGTGAGTTACCCGATAAAATTGCTGGCTTTGCATCAGTAGCTGGTTCGCTCCCAGTTAGACTCAAACCTAGTTGCCAGCCTCAAACTCCCATATCGATGTTAACGATCAACGGTACAAACGATCGCGATGTACTTTATGAAGGTGATGACCACACTCAACGAGGAGCGCTGGTTTCGATCTCAGACATGGTAGAGTTTTGGCGATCGCACGATCGATGTACCTTATCCAATGTATCTCCAAATTTCTCTGAAGATAAAGTGAAAACCGCTATCTACACAAATTGCAGTGGCAACTCCGAAGTTTGGCAGCTAGCGGTAGTCAACGGCGGACATTTCTGGCCTGGTGGTTCTTCAACTGACGAGAACCTAAACAAATTCAATGCCAAGCTGGGGCTGAACGCCAGTGAAACAATTTGGAACTTTTTTCAGCGTCACAGTTCATGAGTAGCTAATTTTTTAAACACCATTTTCCTTAAACCATGCCAAGAGGCGTTTCCAACCATCCTGAGCTTCTTGCTCGCGGTAGGAGGGGCGATAATCGGCAAAGAATGCGTGGGGTGCATTGGGATAGACGAAAATTTTAGATTTGCTGCTACTGGATTGTAAGCGATCGCGCATCTGCTCTACTGTATCAAGAGAAATACCTGTATCTTTCCCACCATAAAGTCCGAGAATCGGGACTGTGAGTTTTGATGCAATATCGACGGGATACTTGGGCTGAAGTTCGTTAGCATCGCCCACGAGTCGCCCATACCAAGCTACACCTGCCTTCACCTGGGGATTATGTGCAGCATATAACCAGGTAATACGACCGCCCCAACAGAAGCCTGTAATTCCCAATTTTTCGCCATTACCCTTAGCTGACTTCTTTGCCCAGTCTACTGTAGCATCAAGATCGGATAACACCTGGGCATCTGGTACTTTGGCGACAATTGGACGAATTTCGTCTATATTGCTTAACTTCGAGACATCGCCTTGACGCACAAATAATTCGGGTGCGATCGCTAAATATCCCAACCGAGCAAAGCGACGAGTGATATCCTGGATATGCTCATGTACACCAAAGATTTCCTGGATTACCAAAACGATGGGGAAATTATCACCAGTAGCTGGTGCTGCTCTATAGGCAGGAATTTCGCCATCTTTGACAGGAATTTTCACTGCACCAGCTACTAACCCCTTGGCATCAGTAGTGATGACTTCGGCAGAAATGGGTTGTACTGCAAGGGCAAAACCTGTCGCCACTGTCGCTGTTGCAATAAATTTGCGGCGCGTTATTTCTTTCATCATCTCTACGCTGAATTACTAAGTTCCCTTATATTTAGGTTACTGTATGGTCAAATGCGCGCAAGGGTAGGTGTACAAATTTCACACCCGAAAAAAAGTGCTTCTATCTCAACACCAGCAAGCGTTTCACCCCACTAATCGTCCAAATTCATCCGCGCAATCTCTGAAATGCTTACAATAATTGAGTTTCAGCCTTCAACCTTTCCCAACACTCTTCCCAAAGAAATTCTCTAATGCTATGATTGCTCTAAAAACGCGCAACCGCACCTTGAAAACTAAATATAGCTTGGCTTTCAGGCTTCCGCATTGCAATTAATCAAAATCCCTATTAGGGATTGAAACCAACTTATTATATATACGTGCATACAACGGAATTGCAATTTATCAAAATCCCTATTAGGGATTGAAACTTAAAATCCTGGTTCTCTGGCTTTGTCCGGCAGCTGTCGCATTCCAATTCATTAAAATCCCTATTAGGGATTCAAACATTTTACCGCCTACCTGTTTTCCAATCTTCTCCACCGGATAACTGAGTTAAATTTTCAGCCAAAACTGTGGGTAACTCCTTAGCTGAATAGGAATAAGTTAGCGCCAAAAACTTCAACGCAGTCTGAATAATTTGGTTTCTATCCACTATTTCAGACAGTTGAAATTGATTATATACTCCATTCATTACTTCATCACTGGCATCAGCGATCGCATCTTCAATCACTTCCTCTTCTATTAAACTCTCCCACTCACCTAAATTAATATAGTAAGATTTTTTATTATCTTTGATATTAAGACTTTTAATTTCTCGGATTGAATTACGAATAGAATTTGCCCATGAACCAGTTAATCGTTGTTCTACTTGGTTCTTAATCAAATGAATCAGCAGAATCCTTAAATAAGCTTGGATATTCCGCAGAATAGCTTGTTTACTCATGCCTTCTAATTCGTCTACAATTGCTAAGGCATCTGCATAACGTCCTTCCAAAATACTTTTTTTGAGGTCTATTAGTTCCTGCGTCATTTTTTCACCGCCTACCTGCTTAAGTACTATATAAAAACAACCTATACTTTATTAATAGCAGAGTGTCTTAGCTGCCATTAATAAAGTAGTATTGTTCACTTATTCGCCTGTATCACTTGCAAACTCCCACCTGCATATAAAGTAGACTTACTCACTTCAAAGCCAGTCTTAGCTAACAACTCAGCTAAATCAGTTTTCAGCAATTCCCAAGCTGTTTCCGTCTCAAACAACAATAAAAACACCGATATCCCAGGCCAAAATATCGGATTTGTCGGAGCGTGAAAATCCACCAACGTAAACACCCCTCCCGGCTTCAGCACCCGATAAACTTCATTAATAATTTTTCGTAATTGCTGAGGCTGCATCTCGTGTAATGCAACGCTCGTATGCACCACATCAAACAAATTATCTGCAAATGGCATCTCTTCAGCAAAAGCTTCTATGTATGAAGCTTCCGGGACATTTAGCCGCGCCCGTTGCAAAGACTTAGGTGAAGCATCCAATCCTATTACGTTTTGTGAAGTTTTTACTAAAAACTCCGTCGTTTGACCACTGCCACAACATAAATCTAAAACCTGAGAATCTGAGTGAATTGTTAAGCCTTGCAAAGCAAGTTGCCGAAAACGGGCTTCACCACCTACACTTAAGGCTGCTAAACGAGAGATACCATCATATAACCACTGATAACGGTAACTCCAATCTCTTAAAATTGTTGCCATTGCATATTTCCTTGCTATTAAGCTTTATATTTAATAAAGATATATTGTTAACATTAGTAAAAAACCTGAAAAGATTGGGGGAAAGTAACTGCTATGGGTCGTGTAGGCGTCTTATTACTCAATCTCGGTGGCCCTGATAAGCTAGAAGATGTCGGGCCGTTTTTGTACAATCTATTTTCCGATCCGGAAATTATTCGCCTACCATTTCGCTGGTTGCAAAAGCCCCTAGCCTGGTTTATTGCCACGCGGCGAACCAGAACATCTCAAGAAAATTATAAGCAAATCGGTGGTGGTTCCCCATTGCGGCGGATTACAGAAGCCCAAGGGGAAGCTTTAAAAGAACAGTTAGGTTCTTTGGGGCAAGAAGTTAATATCTACGTGGGAATGCGTTATTGGCATCCCTATACAGAAGAGGCGATCGCACAAATTACCCAAGATCGGGTAGAACACCTGGTAATATTACCACTATATCCCCAGTTTTCTATCAGTACGAGTGGTTCCAGCTTCCGGCTTTTAGATAAGCTTTGGCAAGAAGATCCAAAACTTCAACCGATTGATTACACCGTCATTCCTTCTTGGTATAAACAACCAGGCTATCTTCAAGCAATGGCGGAACTCATAGCCCAGGAACTTGAGCAGTACCCTAACCCGGATGAGGTTCATATATTCTTCAGCGCTCATGGCGTTCCGAAAAGCTACGTTGAAGAAGCAGGCGACCCTTACCAGGCGGAAATTGAAGAATGTACTGCGTTGATTATGCAGACTCTCAATCGACCCAATGTCCACACCTTAGCTTACCAAAGTCGTGTCGGCCCAGTAGAATGGCTTCAACCCTATACTGAAGATGCCCTCAAAGAACTAGGCGCACAAGGCGTGAAAGATTTGGTTGTCGTGCCAATCAGTTTTGTCTCAGAGCATATCGAGACACTACAAGAAATTGATATTGAGTATCGAGAAGTAGCCGAAGAATCTGGAATTCACAACTTCCGCCGCGTACCAGCTCCCAATACCCATCCAGTATTTATTAATGCACTAGCCGAATTAGTCATTGATGCGCTGAAAAACCCCAGTTTCAAGCTTTCGCAAGCTGCTCAAATGAAAAAAATGGTCAAGATGTACCCTCAAGAGCGTTGGGAATGGGGGCTGACGACTAGTGCTGAAGTATGGAATGGTCGGATTGCGATGCTGGGTTTTATTGCCTTAATCGTAGAGCTGATTACCGGTCACGGCTTCTTGCACATGATTGGGCTTTTGCAGTAAAGGAAATGGGGCATTGGGTATTGGGCACTTGTACTGAGCGTAGTCGAAGTATTGGGAATTGGGCAGAGGCGAAAAGCTTAGTGCAAATCTGCCCTTAGTTCTCCTACTTCCCATGCTTCCTCATCTCACTTGTCTGTCATGCCCTATGCCCTATGACCTTTTCTGCTTTTGTGATACCAGTCATACCACTGCTTTGCACTACGAACTGCAAACCAAAGCAGTATTAAAGCAATTACTCCTCCTTGCCAGGGAGCATCAAAAGCAAATAGTACTAGAGCAATGCACAAGGTATCTTGAAGAAAGACTGCCCACAACGGTAAGCCACGTAACCGATAGAACCAACCAATTTGGACGAGCTGGAGTACCAAAGCTAATAAACCTCCAATGATGGCAATCAGCCAGTTTGGGGTTGCTGTTGCTGTAGCTACTCCTAACCCCATAATTGCACCCACAAGGGGAGACATGAATAACTGAACTACTTGGAGCAATCTTTGCCCCCAGAGCTTTTTTGAGGCTAATAATTCAATTAATGACCAACTGGTGAGGCAACATAATAATATTGGTGGAGAAATGTGAGATAAGATTGGAACTTGCGACCACAAGTTGCTACCCTGTAATAAGCCAATAATTAGCAAAGGTATGCCTATTCTCATTCCTGCTGCCGCAGATGCAGAAAGTGTGGCTAGGATTTCAATCATCAAAGCACTCGTAATATTAATAAATAAGTAAGTATTTGTTATGTATACTACCCACTGCTGGCAATAATTCGAGCATCAAACAGATTGCAATATTAAATGTTATTGGTATCTTTATACAGCATAATTCAGAATTCAGGAGCGATGCTCTGAGCCTGCCGAAGGGTCAGAATGGAATGGCACTAAGAAAAGCCCAAAGACTTATTGTATCCTCGTTCCCAGCCTGGAGGTTGGGAACGAGTTCCGAGAGGCTCTGCCTCTTGTCAAGAAAGAGGAGGCGAAGCCTCCAAGAATGGTTTCCCAGCCTGGAGGCTGGGAAACAGTTGGGGTAAGGGCTGTATCTTAACAAGGCGCAGAGGACGCAGAGAGAAGAAAGAGAAGGAAAAAATTGCTTAACTAAACTGTATTGCTTTATACCTTGGTTTGAGACTTACAGCTATTTTTAGGTAAATAGACCACGCGGTAGGGGCGCAAGGACTTGCACCCCTACGACTTCGGTACCTCACTAACTTGAAATTCGCTGTATATTTTTTTGATGATATCTGCGTATTTTTGGGTTAACAGGTTTGTAGTAAGCGTTTAAACGCTTACTACAAGGAAATTAATCCTAAATCCCTAATCGTTGGTAAACTTCTTCTAAATGCCGCAGATGTTGCTGGGGGTCGAAACAAACCTCTAGTTCTGCTGGAGACAATTTTTGGGTAACTCGCGGGTCTTTGCTAATCAAGTCTTGGAAGTTTCCTTCTGGCTGATTCCAAGCGGCGTGAGCGCTTTCTTGAACGATCGCATAAGCCTCTTCTCGGCTGCTTCCCTTATCTATTAAAGCCAGTAGCACTTTTTGGCTGAACACAACGCCGCCATAACAGTTAAGATTCCGTTTCATGTTCTCAGGATAGACCAACAGGTTTTTGACCAAATCGGTTATTTCTGACAACATAAAGTGCGTCAAAGTACAAGCATCTGGCAAAATTACCCGTTCTACAGAACTGTGAGAAATGTCTCGCTCATGCCATAAAGCAACGTTTTCTAAAGCCGCACCAGCATGACTTCTGACGAGCCGTGCCATTCCCGTCAGTCGTTCCGAACGGATGGGGTTGCGCTTGTGTGGCATTGCTGAGGAGCCTTTTTGACCTTTGGCGAAAAATTCTTCAACTTCTAAAACGTCTGTTTTTTGGAGATTGCGAATTTCTACAGCAAAGCGTTCAATGGTTGCGGCTACCAAAGCTAATTGTTGCACGTAGTCAGCGTGGCGATCGCGGGAAATAACTTGGGTTGAGGCTGTATCGGGTTCGAGTCCGAGTTTTTGACAAGCGATCGCTTCTACGCGCGGTTCAATATTCGCGTATGTTCCGACTGCACCAGAAATTTTACCGACAGCGATCGTTTTGCGGAGTATTCTCAGGCGTTCTTGGTGTCGCAACACTTCTGCTAACCAACCAGCTAGTTTAAAACCAAAAGTAATCGGTTCAGCATGAATACCGTGCGATCGGCCAGCCATCACTGTATGACGATGTTCCCGTGCTTTTTGGCGAATTACCTGAATCAAATCTTCCAAACGTTGCAATAAAATATCCAGGCTGGCAACTAATTGCAGTGCTAAAGCTGTATCCAAAACATCCGAACTAGTTAAACCCAGGTGAATGTAGCGTCCGGCATCACCTACATATTCATTGACATTTGTCAAAAAAGCAATGACATCGTGGCGGACTACAGCCTCAATTTCCAGCACCCGCTTTGGATCAAAATCTGCCTTAGCCTTAATTTCCTCAACGGCTTCAGATGGAATGTAACCAAGTTCAGCTTGAGCCTCACAAACAGCAATTTCGACTTGCAGCCAAGTTTTTAGTTTATAGGTTTCACTCCACAGATTAGCCATTTCGGGCAAAGTATAACGCTCAATCACAGTTCGGCACAGAATACAACCGTCATATTTTACAGTCTAATTAATGTCTAATTAATGTAGATCGCTTTTTAACGCTACTTTTTGCTCAGGAACGGAACCAGTTTTTGAATCTAACATGATAATACTAATCCTGCCGTCAGCCTCTATATACGCGAATTTCACATCAGCTAAAAATTCTACACCTTGCTGACGTAACTTGCTCATCAACTCATCATCTGTAATTAACTCTCGTTGCAGATGGCGCTCAATCATCCGACCGTTTTTTACCAATAGCAGCGGTGGCGGATTCAGGAAACGTTGGAACTGGGGAAGTTTGTAACCCAACCAGTTCAGCAAGTAACTCCAAAAAATCACTGTTCCTACCAGAATAGCGCCTTCAGTAATTGATGTGTAATTACTTGCCATAGCATTTTGAGCAGCTTCCGCAAATAGTACAACTACGAGTAAATCAGTAATTCCTAGTGTTCCTAGTTGTCGGCTAGGAAGCAGGCGTAGCACTGAGAACAGCGCTAAGTAGACTAGCGATCCGCGGATAATCAACTCAAAGATACTGATGCTAGGAATAAAAATTGCTTGCCAATTGATAAAAAACCATTTTTCCATTAGCACTGATTTTCTTCCTTGTTCAATAGACTTCTGGAAAAAATCCAGTATAAAAAAGAGTTAGAATTCAGAATTGCTGAATACTCTACTCATCAACTGTAGCAATAAAAACTAATTCACTGAACTGGATATTAGATAGTTCAATATCTATAAGATTTACAAATATAAATCTCCAGTAATCAAGGATTAAAAGCGCTGATTTTTTCTTCTCTGCTTTAAGCGTTTAGGCTTTCTAAAATACTGAAAGAAGCGATTAATAAAGCGAGAAGATAGCTTTTTCTGACTCGATGCTTGTTCTCTTGGAGCCTTGCCATTATAGTTTGTGTTATCAGATATATGTACAGCATTTTTAGTTGGAACTATGCCGCTGCCATGCCTTCGGGAATAAACTTGAGTAAATTCTGCACCGAAGAAAAGAATTTGTGCGGCATAGTTAACCCAAGCTAAAACCACCACCAGTGAGCCAGCAGCACCATAGGCCGATCCAAAACTGCCATTACCTAAATATTGTCCTAATAAAAATCTTCCAATAGAGAACAAAAGTGAGGTGAGAGCAGCTCCAACTAAAACATCACTCCATGCAATTTTGACATCTGGTAGAACTTTAAAAATTAGTCCAAACAGTACTGTAGTTATTGCAAAAGAGATGACTAAATTAGCAATCTGCCAGATGAAATCGAAACCTGGCAATAAGTTACTAAAGTATGTTACTAAGGTTGCTAATATCGTACTAATTACTAGAGAAACTAAAAGTAAAAAGCCAATTCCAATCACCATTGCAAAGGACAAAACGCGTAGGCGAATCATATTATTTATGCCACGTCCAGGTTTGGGTTTCACTTCCCAAATCGTGTTCATGGCATCTTGCAACTCAGTAAATAAGCCTGTAGCGCCCACTAGTAGAACTAGGACACTAATAATCGAAGCGATCGCTCCTGTCTTTGGTTGGTTAGCATTTTGGATGGCTGTTTCGAGAAACTTTGCGCCATCTACCCCGACTAAACCTTGAATTTGTCCGACAATTTGACCTCTTGCCGCTTCCTCTCCAAATACTGCACCTGCGATCGCAATTACAATAATTAGCAATGGTGCAATGGAAAAAATCGTGTAATAAGCTAAGGCCGCCGCTAACCGCGAGGCTTTATCGTCACTCCATTCTTTGAATGTCTCTTGTAATAACTTCCAAATTTCTTGCAAATTCATCCAATCAGTCTCCTTGTAAGGGATGTTGCTTAGTCCCTGATATATTGGATACTGATCTCCTGAGTTGCGACATCCTCCCAAGGGTGTTTGTGAAGCATCCTTGGGGAAGAATTTAGAATTTTATAGTGAGATGACAGTGCGACTGCGCCAATTGGCAATAATAAAGATGCGCTGATGTTAATGAAGCCATGACACAGACCGCAGCAATTACAGAAGCGATTACCACTCTAGAGGATGCAGAAAATCGATTTGGTTTTGTCCGTGTTGAAAATGAGCAATTTTTCCTAGAGTGGTATGAGGGATTGTCTGAAATTACAGAAGTTTTAGCGTTCCCTTTTCCCTTTTATTGCATTCTATCTATCGTGCGATACTGAATTGCTTCTGCTACATGATTAGTTTTTAGCTCATCTTCTCCTGCTAAATCTGCAATAGTCCGTGCTACTTTAAGAATGCGATCGCTTGCTCTTGCTGATAAACCTAATTTTCTAATTGCTGCTTCTAATAAATTGCGGCTAGCATCATCTAACTTGCACCATTTCTGGAGATGACGACTTTGCAAATGGGCATTGCAACGCAGATTTACTTCTCCTTGGAAACGGGTAATTGCGCGATCGCTTGCTTGTTGCACTCGTTCGCGGACTGATATTGATGTTTCTCCCGTCGGTTGTTGGGTAATTTCTTCTGGTTTCAAGCGATTCACTGCAACTTGTAAATCAATTCGATCCATCAGCGGCCCAGAAAGTTTTGCCCAATACTGCTCGCGTTGTCGGGGAGAACAAGTACATTGTTGAATAGTATCGCCATAGTAACCACAAGGACAGGGATTAGTACTCGCCACCAAAGTAAACTGCGCGGGAAACATTACCGATAGTTTGGTGCGGGAAATTGTCACATAGCCATCTTCTAGAGGTTGGCGCAGAAATTCCAACACATCTCGTTTGAACTCAGTGAGTTCATCAAGGAACAGCACACCCCTATGAGATAATGATATTTCTCCAGGACGAGGAAAGCTACCGCCACCCACAAGAGAAGGCCCGGATGCTGAGTGGTGGGGACTGCGAAAAGGGCGATCGCGTACCAATGAACCACGATTTTTCAATAAACCAGCCACCGAATGAATCCGAGTCACTTCTAAAGATTCGGCAAAGCTCAATGGTGGTAAAATTCCTGGTAAGCGCCTTGCCAGCATGGTTTTCCCACTACCAGGCGGCCCGACAAAAATGAGATTATGCCCACCAGCAGCAGCAATTTCTAAAGCACGACGCCCATGAGCTTGTCCTTTCACATCATGCAAATCTGTGCCAGGGTAGGATAGTGTTGTTGTCTGTGTTGTACTATCTATCTGCACAGGTTTGTAACGCCCCGGATTATTTAAAAAATCCACCACCTCAGACAAATGCTTGCAGCCGTAAACAGCCAAATCTTCAACCACTGCTGCTTCTTGGGCATTATCAGCAGGGAGAACTAAACCTGCAATTCCCATCTTTTGGGCTGCTGCTGCGATCGGTAATACACCAGCCACCGGACGTAAACTGCCATCTAAAGAGACTTCGCCCAAAAATAGATAATCCCCCAACAAATCAGCACTAACTTGCTCAGAAGCCGCCAAAATTCCCACACTAATAGGCAAATCGAAACAGGGGCCTTCTTTGCGTAAATCTGCCGGAGTTAAATTAATTACTATCTTTCGCATCGGAAAGGCAAAGCCAGTATTTTTCAAAGTTGCTTTGACTCTTTCTCTTGATTCTTGAATCGCTGAATCTGGCAGTCCCAAGACAACTATTCCCGGTAATCCCCCTGACACATCGACTTCCACGCCGACTTTGACGGCATCGATGCCCACAATTGATGCACTCCAGACTCTAGCAAGCATTGCTTATATAACAGTAAACCTTTAGAATCTCTAGCAGATGAGTTGGTAGATTGGCATTAGTGAAACCACATAGACGATTTTTTGGAATTAAGGCTAGTAGTCTGTCAATTTGAAATTGATGGGTAAGCAACAAAGGATATTTATCGCGGTGTAATACCGTTTATTTTGTTGCAACTATTGGTGGTGTTAATTATTGTTTTCCCAGGAATTGTCAGTTTCTTATCTTCTTTGGCAAACTAACGCTAGCATTACCTGACTACTTTTTAGCCAGTATAACATTGGTAATCGCTTTGTGCTGCTTGCTTTTTCAGCGTATTTAACAGTTTTTTTTAATTCTTTTTGATTATCTTTTATTTCAACTTGTAATCTTAAGCCCATCACTCTTAAAGCAAATTTACCATTGTTGAGAATTTAGCCCAGCTTCATACAGAAATGGTATTAGTGTAATAATTGATTTTTTATTTACACCTAGTTGTTAAATTGATTATCAGAATGATCAGCTTTCAAACTCAATCTAATTTATTTGCACAGGAAAGAACACTGATAGATTTGCTATGCCAAAGGGGGAAAAACCAGCCGCATCAGCAAGCTTACATATTTCTTCAAGATGGTGAAATAGAAACTAACCGTCTAACCTACCGGGAGTTGGAAAATAAAGTAAAGGCGATCGCAGCTCATCTCCAATCCCTCTCTTCACCAAAAGATAGGGCTTTGCTACTTTATCCGCCTGGATTAGACTTTATTACAGGCTTCTTCGGCTGTCTCTATGCAGGAATTATTGCCGTTCCTGCCTATCCACCCAAACGCAATCAAAAACTATCTCGATTGCAGGCGATCGTTCGAGATGCTCAAGCTACCTTGTTATTAACCACCGCAGATATGTTCCAAGTAATTGAGCAACATGGAACAAACGAACCGACATTTAAACAGTTGCATTGGGTTTTAACCGATCGAATAGCAACTTCTTGTGATGACTTCACCCCTGTAGCCGTGGAACCCAATAGCCTAGCATTATTACAGTACACCTCTGGTTCAACTGGTACTCCGAAAGGGGTGATGGTTTCCCACGGAAATTTGATCCACAACTGCACCGCTATTGGTCAATTCTTTGAAAAAACCCCCGATATTGGATTCTCTTGGCTACCGCCCTACCATGACATGGGATTAATCGGAGGTATACTTCAACCTCTATTTGCAGGATTTCCTGTAATATTCATGCCGCCAATGGCATTCCTGCAAAACCCAATGCGTTGGCTAAAGGGAATCTCAACTTACAAAGCAACGCTGAGTGCAGCGCCTAACTTTGCTTATGACCTCTGCGTGCAGAATATGAAGCCAGAGCAATTAGAGAACCTCGACCTCAGCTGTTGGGAAATTGCCCTTAATGCTGCCGAACCGATTCGAGCCGAAACTATAGAGTCCTTTACCAAGCTCTTTTCGCCCTACGGATTTCGCCCCAGTAGCTTTCAAACCTGTTATGGAATGGCAGAGACAACCCTACTAGTAACTGGAATCAAGAGGGCAGAAGTACCGAGGATTAAGGTTTGTGATGCTAAGGCTTTAGAGGAAAACCAAGTACTTAGCCGCGCTGCAACCGATGGCGATCGCCTCTATCGGAAATTAGTTAATTGCGGTCATCTATGGTTGAATCAAACTGTAGCGATCGCTAATCCAGTTTCGTTAACTAAATGTGAAGCAGGACAAGTGGGAGAAATCTGGGTTGCTGGTGAGAGTGTGACACAGGGATATTGGAATCGAGATGAGGAAACTCAGAAAACATTTGGCGTTTATCTGGCTGATACGGGAGAGGGGCCGTTTTTGCGAACTGGAGATTTAGGTTTTTGGGACGATGAAGCTGGGTTATTTATTACAGGTCGTCTCAAGGATTTGTTGGTGATTCGAGGACGAAATCACTATCCTCAAGACATTGAACAAACAGTAGAAACTAGTCATCCAGGGTTAGGCTTTCACAGTAGTGCAGCCTTTACTGTGGAAATGGATGGAAGCGATTGCCTGATTGTTGTTTCTGAAGTGAAGCGAACTTATCTGCGGAATCTCAACGTTGACGAGGTTGTGAAAGCCATTAGAAAAGAAGTTTTAAGGGAACACGATTTACAAGTTTATCAAGTCTTGCTGCTAAAACCCGGAAGTCTCCCCAAAACTTCCAGTGGCAAGATTCAACGCTTGGCTTGTCGTGAAAATTTCTTGGCGGGTAGTTTGTCATCTGTAAACTCAGGGACAGATATTCCTCAACCCATTAACCTAGACAAGTATTCTCAGCAGTATAGTGTAGAGTCAATCCAAGATTGGATATCCCAATGGCTAGCGACAAAATTGAATATTCCTTGGCAATCTATTGACCAAAAGGAATCTTTTGAAACCTATGGTTTGGATTCTCTGCAAGTAGCAAAATTTATTCAAGACCTGGAGGTTTGGTCAGGATATTTACTCAATATTTCTACACTGCAAACATTTGGGGAAATCGCCTCTTTAGCCCAATATCTCACTCAAGAACTTGCTCACCACAATGACCAGCCTTTAACTCAAATTCCACCTGAACATTATCAATTTGAGCGCTTTCCAGAATATGCACAACTCCAGCAACGATTAACCCACATTCAAACTCTGGAAATTCCCAATCCTTATTTTCAGATGCAGGAATCCCTAGTTAGAGATTGCACTCAAGTTCAGGGACGTACACTGATTAATTATTCCACCTACAACTATTTGGGCTTGTCAGGAGATCCAGCAGTTTCCGCAGCAGCTAAAGATGCGATCGATCGCTATGGTACATCAGTTGGTGCTAGCCGTTTAACATCAGGTGAACGTCTTCTACATCAAGAACTAGAACAAGAAATCGCAGAGTTTCTTGGCGTAGAAGACTGCATTGTTTGCGTTAGCGGTCATGCAACCAATGTTACTACCATTGGACACCTGTTTAATTCTCAGGATTTAATCTTTTACGATACCCTGAGCCACAATAGTATTTTGCAAGGCTGTGCTTTATCCGGTGCTAAGACTGTGCCTTTTCCTCACAATGATTGGCAAGCTTTAGATGAGATGCTGCAAGACCAACGTCAATATTCTCGGCGAGTTCTGATTGTGATTGAAGGCATTTACAGTATGGATGGAGATATCCCCGATTTACCGCGATTTATTGAGTTGAAGCAACGGCACAAAGCTTTACTCATGGTAGACGAAGCCCATTCTATTGGCGTACTCGGTCAGCAAGGGCGGGGTATTAGTGAGTTATTTGGCGTGCAACCAGCTGATGTCGATCTGTGGATGGGAACTCTCAGTAAAGCTTTTGCCAGTTGTGGGGGATATATTGCCGGGTCTAAAGCTTTGGTGAATTATTTAAAATATACTGCCTCTGGTTTTGTTTATAGTGTGGGATTATCGCCCGCCAATACTGCCGCTGCCTTAACAGCCTTGCGTTTACTTAAGGCTGAACCCACACGAGTTAAAATCTTACAGGAGCGATCGCAGTACTTTTTAAAACAGGCTAAAGCTAAGGGTTGGAATACAGCCACAAGCCAAAATTCTCCAATCATTCCCATTGTGGTGGGAAATTCTGTAACCTGTATTCAGCTTTCTCATCTTCTCTTCCAAGCAGGTATTAACGTTCAACCAATCATTTCTCCAGCCGTTGCCAATCATGCCGCACGTCTGCGATTTTTTCTCAATTGTCTTCACACAGAAGAACAGATTAACACCACGATCGCTGCCTTGGCGATCGCATTTACCCAAGTACCTCATAGCATAGAAGATGTATAAACACGCAATTATTACTGGTGGTTCCAGTGGTATTGGTAAAGCGATCGCTAAACTTCTGGTGCAATCTGGTAGTAATATCTCCATCATTGCTCGCACTCAGACTCAGCTAAACTCTACCAAAGCAGAACTCGAAACCTTTAAAACCCATCCCAATCAGCAAATAATAGTTATTTCCGCAGATGTATCTGAACGCGAACAAGTGGAAAGTGCGATCGCATTTGCCATGATTCAGCTAGGTGTACCGGACTTATTGATTACCTCGGCTGGGATTGCCCATCCAGGGTATTTTGCCGAACTACCTGTGGCAATTTTTGAACAAACAATGGCGATCAATTACTTTGGAACTCTTTATTGTATCAAGGCTGTCTTACCCAGCATGATCCAGCAGAAAAAAGGTCATATTGTCGTAATTTCTTCGGGAGCCGGATTGATTGGTTTATACGGTTATACCCCCTATAGTCCCAGCAAATTTGCTGTGCGAGGATTAGCTGAGTCGCTGCGGGGCGAACTCAAAACCGCAGGTCTCCACATTTCCATTGTTTACCCACCAGATACCGATACGCCTCAATTGGCAGCCGAAAAGAAAACTAAGCCAATGGAAACAAAACTGATTACCCAATCTACCCAAATCTTGACAGCCGAGAAGGTCGCCTTTGATATCTTACTGGGAGTGAAACGAAAAGTGTTTGTAATTACACCAGGAATAGAAATGTCTTTACTGTTGCAATTTCACAGCCTTTTGGCTCCCATACTGCAATGGTATTTTGACCGTGTTGTGTGGCGATCGCGCAATATCAATAAACGCGATAATAATGAGTAATTCCTAGTAATATTACAGCTAATTTAATGCAGAACTTGGGCGCAGAGAGTCACGATACTCACGCCCTAACCGCATTGCCTCATCATAAGCTGAGTTGTCAGCAAATTTTCCAGCGATTTGCTCCCACCAGGGTATAGAAGATGAATTGGATTCTACTTTGTTTTTAAGCAGTGCCACTTCCGCTTCTAAATGGGCTACCCATTCCTCTAACTGTTCTGACATTAGCAACAAACCTCATTTGAACTCTAATTTTATTTTGCTCGTAGATCAATATATGTATAAAATATTCAGGGTTTATTGGTTTTCATCTATTTATTCAGAATTGCGACCTTACTGATCCGCAGCAGCATGAAGGTTGAACTCACCCATGCAAAGATACTTTACTCTAAAGGAGACACGCTCTCACTTTGCGTCGCGTGCAGTGAGTTGTTAGACCGTCGTTTGATCGGAAGTTTTACAACTTTACGTCGATGAGCAATCTGTTTTTTTCGTAGGTCGTTAAAGATTGCGTTCAGATCATAGTTTAAGGAGCTAGCGTATTCCTCTCTGTACTTGTAAATTTCCTCTAGAATTTCGTCTTTATACATGAATCACTCTCCTATAAAATCGTATCCCATTAACTCATAGGGTGTACAAATGACTGGTAATTCATATCCAAGTTCAGAGCTAATTTGTGATAGCTTTCTCTGGATTTGGGCGTTTGCCATATGCTTACAGTTCCATGTTAGCAGGTAGTCCAAACCGTAAACTGTTGCTAATGAGATATGCAAAGCATCATTAGAGGCTTTTGGCGGTAGGTTGCTTTGTTGCAAAAATGCTTGTGCAAGCTCTATCGCTTCTTCTGTGAGATCGAGAAACGTTAAGGACTCTAACAAATTCAGTCTTTGATCCGCGATCGCGGCATCTCCCCTAGCCGCTTCATCCTCTACAATCTCAGAAGTATAAAGGACAAAATAACTGCGACGAATATTCCACCAATCTTGCGTGATTTTCATGTTTGCTGCCAGAATTAAGTTTTCTGTCGATCTGGCAGTCAAGTATCCTAAAATGCTGGTTTCAATATAGACGGTTTCGCTCACAGAAATCTCTATAATTTATTCATCCCTTATCCTACAGCGTTTCAGCATAACTGCCTAATTCTGGATATCATCCAGAATAACTCCGAATATCATCTTTTAAAAATTTGTAAATTTGGATTAATTATGAGTGATGAAAAAACCTTTTCACTGCATATTTTGACCCAAGGTGCTGGGGGTGGTCATCATGCTACCTTAAGGGCTTTACAGGCGATCGCACTAACACAAGAACGACCCTGGCAAATTCAGGTAACGGATATTGGTCAACTCTTAGAGTCCTTAGACCCTTCTAAAACGCTCTTTGGTTTAGAGCCAAATGGACTGTATAACCAGATGATTAGTAGAGGCTGGACATGGTTGCATCCTATAACAATGGCACTGGATAAGCTATTAATTCGCCTGTTTTCCCCAATTGGAGTTAAATTGGCAAAGCGATACTGGCATCAGCAGCGATCGCTGGATTTAGTTATCTCTTTAGTTCCCCTACGTAATCAAGGGCTTTGGGACAGTCTGCAACGAGTTAAAGTCAACACACCAATGGTTACAATCATGACTGACTTTGCAGATAGTCCCCCTCATTTCTGGATAGAACCTAAAACTAAAAGTTACTTAATTTGCGGAACCGATCGCGCCACTGAGCAAGCGCGTTCTTTAGGTGTACCAGAAGAATACATTGTGCAAACTTCAGGAATGATTGTACATCCTAGTTTTTATCAACCTATGTCTAGCGATGCCTGCGGCGGGCTACGCCTACGCCGTATAGAAAGACAGCGTTTAGGATTAGATCCAGACCGAGTAACAGGAATTGTTTTGTTTGGGGGAGAAGGTTGTGCAACAATGCTCAACATTGCCCAATCGTTAGATTGTATTAGCGATCGATTGCAATTAATTTTTTTATGCGGTTACAATCAGAAACTTGTCCAAGCATTGCAAGAACGTCCAACTCAGTTACGGCAACACGTACAAGGTTTTACTGATGAAGTGCCATATTTCATGAGTTTGGCTGATTTTTTTATTGGCAAACCTGGTTCTATTAGTATTAGTGAAGCGATGGTCATGAATTTGCCTGTGATTGTCGAACGCAATTATTCAACACTCATCAATGAAAAATACAACGCTGAGTGGATATTAGAGAAACAAGTTGGTATGGCAATCAAAAGCTTTCGCAGGATTGTTCCAGCCGTTGAAGAACTCTTAAAACCTGAAAATTGGCTTCGCTACAAGGCGAATCTTGCAGCTATTCAAAATCAAGCTGTATTTGAAGTTCCTGATATTTTACAGCGCATTCTTGATGCCAAGTAAAAGTTATATTTTACCAATAAATGAAACCGGGCACAATATTACTTAACTCTCAAGCGATCGCAGTAATATCCTACACAAGTTTGCACTCTGTTCTTCAAAGGTAGACGGATAGTTTTTGAGTAAGGCATCGATCCGATTTTGATAGAGTTCTTTTTCGTCTAGCAAATGCCTAAGTTTCTTTTGCAAATCCTGGCGATCGCTAAAGCACTCACCTAATTGATATTTTTCGACAAAGCTAATAGCTCCTCTATCGTTAGCTGCTGCTTTTCTGGGAAGCAGCAATGGTGTACGAGCAAGCATTGCTTCCAATAAAATGCCTGCTGAAGGACGAGCCAGAATAACATCTACAGCAGACATCCATTCATCGAGATTATCTACAAAACCTAGTGTTCGCACTTTGTAATTTTGCTTTTGTCCAGCTATCTGCTCGATTTTAATCCGCAGATTATCATCTCGACCACAAGCTACAATTACAACTAATGAGTCTAAAAATAGACTTTCTAAATATTTCAGGTATGTTGTACAAAAGTTGCCACCAAAACTTCCACTAACAATCAAAATACAAGCATCATTTAAGGATAGTTCAAAGCGATCGCGCAATGTTTTTCGCTCTCTAACTTTAAAATGCTTGGCTTCACGCAGAGGGCCGATTACCTCGCAACGAGCTTGATTTTGAGGTTTGTAATCTCTATCTATATTTCGATAAATTCTATTTTGTGGGTAGCAAATCACAAAATCATAAATGTATCTACCAATAAACCCGATTTGCTCAGACAATTTGCTGGAATGGGTTAAATCATAAGACCAATAAGTAAGTTTAAAGGGGAAACTCTGTACGGCGTTCAGAGTTTCCGGGAAATAGCAAATATGGGTAGCATCTGGGGAAATTAAATCTATAAAAACAGACAAATCTGTAATTACGAGAAAAAAGGGAACTTGCTTTTCTCTAGCCCAACTACCCAAGCATTTGCCAGCAGTATCCGCAGTGCAAATCAGAATATCTGGCGCAATTTGGTCTAAAGTTTCATGCATGGCTGCAACTGAGCTAACTTCACCAATGGGCAATAACATCAAGCGCATCAGATAATTAATTAGTATATCTGCCAACTCGATCCAGTTATGGCGCATAAAGAAGTTCCACGCACTAACCCAGGCTTTTGTCAATAGTTCGCTTAAAGGGTCTTGCAGTAATTCAGTTATGGTGTAGCTGATAGTTTCAAAATGACCATCCTGTAAGATTTCCTTGGCGAGAATATTAGCCATAACTTCATGACCCATTCCCGATCGCTCATAGACAATCAAAATTTTAATTTTGGCAGCATCAGACATATAATGTGTGCTATCAAGCTTCTTCAATTCCTGGTAAATTAGTCAAATCAGTCGGATCTAATCGCTCCGAGATCGGGCAGAACCATTGTTCTATAACCGTTAATGTACCTGCTAAAAACAACTCTCGACAGCGACGGCGTTGTACTTTACCGCTTGGGGTTTTGGGAAGAGTAGCAGGTTTTAAGAGAGCGATCGCATAAACTTCGACTAAATGCAGCGTCACTATAGTTTGACGAATAGCACCAATTATCTCTGCAATCTGCTCAGAATTAAATTTGCGGAACGCGTGGCGATCGATTTCTTGAGCAATTACCAGCCTTTCCTCTCCCTCTACATCCACAGAAAAAACGGCGCTGGCATTAGCTGATAAAGCTGGATGGCTATTTTCTGAAGTTTGCTCTAGAAGTTGAGGATAGAAATTGCGTCCCCAAAAAATCATCATGTCTTTGAGACGACCAGTAATAAATAGTTGGTCATCATGAATAAAACCTAAATCTCCAGTTCTTAAAAAAGGGCCATCATTACTATCTGATAAATAAGCTTGGAAGGTTTGCTCAGTTTCTTGGGGCCGATGCCAATAACTGCGACTCAGCCCCGAACCTTGCACCCAAATTTCGCCGACACCATCAGATAAACAAGGAGTCAGAGTCTTTGGGTTGACAATTATCACCCGGTTTCCTGGCCAGGGATTACCGCAACTAATCAGTCTTCGCGCCCCAGGTTGCCCTTCTGCTACGATCGCAAATCGATTCTGTTCCAAGGCTTGCTCATCTACAAACTGAATAGCTGATGGCTTTTTTACAGCACCTCCCGATATCCCCAAAGTTGCTTCCGCCATGCCATAGGATAAATAAAATGCCTCTCGTCGAAAGCCATAAGGTGCAAATAAAGCTGTAAACTTTTCCAGAGTTTCAGGTCGTATAGGTTCAGCCGCATTCCCAGCGATTTCCCAACTACTCAAATCCAGGTCTGTTATTTGTTCTGGTTTAACTCTTTGCACGCAGAGATCGTACATAAAATTAGGGCCACCACTGATGGTTGCTTTATAAGTTGAGATCGCTTTAAGCCAACGACTGGGGTTTTGAAAAACGGCTATTGGTGACATTAAAGCAGTACAGGCTCCAGCATAAATGGTTAGCATAATGCCAGCGACTAAACCCATGTCATGGGTTAAAGGCAGCCAATTCACTCCTCGAAAATCAAGAGTCGGAAATATCTGCTGAAAATTGGCGCAGTTCTGCAAAACATTCCCGTGAGAAATTGTCACTGCTTTGGGAATACCTGTGGAACCAGAGGTGTATTGGAAATAAGCGATCGCATCACGAGCAATTTCTCGTTTCTGCCAGTTCAAGCCATTATCTAATGAAATTCGATCCGTGGTTATCCAAGACAGGTTCTTGCTCTCTGGTGGCAGATCCACAGATTGAGTTAACCATGAATCTTGTAACTTATCTATAAGTGCGGCAGAAGTCAGAGCAATACCCACTTGACATTCCTGGATGCGAAAGCCAAAATCTGCCCATTCTTCTGCATTTTGAGGCGGTCTTGTGGGTATGGCGATCGCGCCAGCATAGAAGCAGCCAAACAAGGCTGCAATAAACTCCAGAGAGGCGTTGAAAGGATAAACTAATAAAACCCGGTCGCCAACTGAAGTTATAGGCTGAAGACTGGCAGCAATAGCACGAGCCTGGCGATCGAGAGCTTGATAGGTAAGGCTACCTGACTCAATTTCCCCATCTTTAAGAAATGTGAAAACTTGATTATCGGGTTGTTTTTGAGCGCGATCGCTCAGAAGTTCAATTAGGGATTTAAAGGAATTAGATAACACTTTAACGAAACTTTTCTACTAGAGAGGAACGTCAGGAAATATAATCTTTACAAACCATACCTTATATCTTTTCTCTAGCTATATTAATTAATATTGCTTAGTTAGATAATCGGATACTTTCTTTGGTTATACAGTATTTGCAGGTTACGTCCATCAACGCCAACATTATTACCCTAAACTCTGTTTCTGGATGACGATACCAATTCCCTATGTCGATCGCAAATAGTTTTAAAGAGCTTATCCTAATTTATTCTCCCATTTAATGAAGTTATTTTTTCCACTTTGGACGTAAGGAGACCAAGAAATTAACTGAATTATCAGTTGATTCAGGAATGATAAAGGAAAATGCAGGGGTCGGATGAAATCTAAAAATAAAATCACCCTAATCTCATCTGTATCGTTCCAAACCTCATGACAAAATGTATCATCAAAAATCAAACTTTTTCCTTCTTCCCAATAACGGAAATCTTGACCAACACGAATTTTACAGTCTATTTTGTTCTCAGGAACTTTTAGGGCTAGGTGATATCTAATCACTCCTTTGTATGGGCCTCGATGTTCTGGAATATGTTTGTGAGGTAATAAAATAGAGAAGAATGCCGTCTTCATCCCAGGAATTTGTTCAACGATCCGAGTTGTTTCAGGGCATCTCTGACAATTTTTTTCGGCTTTAATTCCATAGGCATAAAAAAAGTAAGTCTTCCAGCGATCGTCAGCAGTGATGCTCAATTGGTCGGTCGAAATATCTTGAAAATTGGGGATATTATCAAGCTGATTTAATAGCAGATTCATCTCATCCCTAATTTTCATCCAATTTGCTTCTACATTGTTAACCCAGCTAAAATCTTCAGAATTAAAAAATGTTAAATTGCCAATTTTAGAGGATTCACCAATCAGACTTTCCAAACTTCGTAATATCTTTTCGCCAATCTTTAATAAAAATTCTCGAATTTGAGATTTTTTTTGAGTTAAAACCATTAGTTTATCTCCTAAACTATAGGACTTTTTCTTATCCGACGCAGTTGAGGCCAAATTAGTAGACAATTGAGAATCAGGATTAAAGCTGTAGACAATAAGGTTGCTATTCCTGTACCGACGATGCCAAAAGATGGAGTTAAAATCAGCAGCAATGGCAAATAAACTCCCAAGATAGCGATCGCATTTACTCTTAAGGGAAAAGTGGGTTTGCCGATTGCATAAAAAGCCGGTTCTAAAGCACAGTTCCCCATTGTGAAAACTTCTGCTGCCACTAACAGCACTAAGATGTTATAGGCGGAAATAAAGGCTTCACCAAAGGCATACTTCAAAATTATCTTACCCATAAACAGGCTCAGGAGTAAGATTATTAACCCAACTACTATGGCGAGTAAAGTTGATTTGAGCAGCAACGCCACGAACGAGCGCCACTTTTCCTGAACATCTAACCGAGCCAGTTCTGGATATACGGATTGCGTCAAAATCTGAGCTATATCCTTGAGCGGAGTAGACAACTCATAGCTTACCTGAAATAGTCCTGCTGCTGCGGGAGTGGCAAAAATTCCCACTGCTAAGGGGCTAGCTTGTCTCATAATCGTTGGTAAAGAAGAGTCAAAATTAGAGACAATGCAAAACTTTAATAAACCGGGATGAGCTTGGCTCAAGTTGCTCAAAGACCAATTCATATTTTGTAACATTCCTCGTTTCCAAGCAACTCGCCAACCAACAAAGAACAACAATATCCCTCCCAATGCTTCAGAAATAAACCAAAGGCACAGATATCCCCACAATGGAGCATGAAAAATAGTAGCAACCACCGCCCCAAACATGCGAATCGAGGTAGGAATAGTAATCTGTAAGGATAGTAAATCAAAGCGATCGCAAAGCTGTAACAAACCTCTGGGTGTTGCTGTGCTGGTAAATAGAATAATCAAGCTATACCACTGAACTTGAATTATCATTGCCTGATTCCATCCCAAATAAAAACCAATATAAGGAGCAACGATAATTGCGATCGCTAAACCAACTATTACCCCCAACAAATCGAGTCCAGTGGTAAATTTTAACAACTGTTGCAGAGCTAGTTTATTCTTTTGTTCAAGACAAATAGCACCGTAACGAATTAGCGCTTGAGAGGATTGAAAGGTAGTTAACTCTGTAACGATCTGAATATAAGTTAAAATCAGAACCAACGTCCCAAAACCCGAATCACCAAGATGATGTGTGACTAAACTTAAGTAGACTAAACTGGTGAATCCAGTTATTACCCGTCCTCCGAGCAGCCAACTAGCATTCTTGAGGATTTTACGGAAAAAAATACTGTTAGCCAGCGATCGCTTAATCATTTAATATTTAATTGACCAAAAGAATTGGATTCAAGCCTCGCCCAATTACTGGGACTTTTGATTCTTAAAAACAACCATATAATTTATAATTGTAGCCACTTACTGCAATAGCTAAGAATCAGTGTACCAAATCCCGTATTACCAACCAAGATTATGACTGGCAAAAATTAAATATACTAAACTGATCGATCCAGTCATCACTCGCCCCTAGTAGTCCAGTAGCATTTTTAATAATTCTGCTGAGGAAAATACTGTCGGCAAACCATCGCTTCATGATTGCAAACTAGATCGAGGTGATATCTCACAAATCAATATAATCAATTTTCATTTAAAAATGTTACATGAATTCTTTTAGAAGAATCCCCTTAGCTTGGTTGCAACTCACTCGCTATAAGCTGCGGCTGTTGGTAGCGATTATAGGTATTGCTTTTGCGTCAATTCTCATTTTTATGCAATTGGCCTTTTTAGATTCGCTCTACGATAGCCAAACAGCATTACACACTCGTCTCAAGGCTGATTTGGTTTTAATTAACCCTCAAATGAAAACTTTGGCTAACACCACAGATTTTCCCCGGCAACATTTGTATCGCACACTCAATTTCAGTGAAGTTGACTCTGTTAACTATGTGTATCACGGACAGCATTCTTTCAAGTATGGCAATGTTAGTGGAGGAAAAGGAATTATTATTTTGGGCATAAACCCGGATAATTCTCCCTTTAAAATTACCAACTTCGATCGATCTGCTCATTTGTTAAGGACTAGGGGTGTGGTTTTATTCGATCGCAACTCTGACTTAAAAGAATATGGCAATATCTTAAACGATTTGGACTCAGGAAAATCAATTGCAGCAGAAATAGGTAGACGGCAAGTTTGGATTAGCGGTTTGGTTGATTTTGCTGGTGCTTCCTTTGCCGATGATGGTAATGTGATTACCAGCAGTGCGACTTTTAATTATTTGTTACCCGAACGTTCTGCTAACAATATTACCATCGGGTTAGTTAACCTTAAACCTGGTGTCGATCGAAAAGCGATCGCCAAAAAAATCAGCACTCAACTTCCCGCTAATGTTCAAGTGATGACACCGCAAGAATTTATTGATTATGAAAAACATTATTGGGCTACCAGCGCTCCCATTGGATTTGTCTTTAGTACAGGAGTTTTCGTTGGTTTCTTAGTAGGGGTGATTATTGTCTATCAAATTTTATATGGCGAAGTCTCCGATCATTTACCAGACTATGCTGTTCTCAAAGCTAGAGGCTATAAACATCGTTATTTTTTAAACGTTTTATTTCAGGAAGCGCTTATCTTAGCAGTATTAGGTTACATTCCTGGGCTAATCGTTTCTATCGGATTATATGAAATAGTCAAAGATGCAACCGCTTTGCCTATGTACATGACATTACCACGAGCATCATTAGTACTTTTACTAACAATTATTATGTGCTTTACATCCGGCACTATTACTATGAATAAGCTAAAAGATGCTAATCCAGCAGACTTGTTTTGAGTGGGAAGTCGGTGAGATGAGGGGGATAAATGAAAAATAACTAATGCCCAATGACAAATGACAAATGACAAAACAGTTGTTTCAATTCAAAATCTCAATTACTTCTTTGGAGAAGGCGAACTCCAAAAGCAAGTTTTATCTGATATTAATCTGGAAGTGAAAGCCAAAGAATTCGTGATTTTGACCGGGCCTTCAGGTTCGGGAAAAAGTACATTGCTTAGTTTAATTGGTTGTCTGCGTTCTGTTCGCCAAGGAAGCCTCAAAATTTTGGGGCAAGAACTTAATAGTGCTAACAGCAAGCAATTAGTCCAAATGCGTCGAAATTTTGGTTATATTACCCAATCAAGCAATTTGTTAGATTTCTTGACAGTTCAGCAGAATATTCAGATGTCGTTGGAATTGCAGCCAGACTTTTCACCTAAAGAAGCCCGTGCAAAAACAGCAGCTATATTGGAGGCTGTTGGATTAGCCGAAAAGCTCAATGCCTATCCAAAAAATCTTTCTGGGGGACAGAAGCAACGGGTGGCGATCGCTAGTGCTTTGGTAACTCGGCCCAAGTTAGTACTCGCCGATGAACCCACAGCATCTCTGGATAAAACAGCAGGACGCAATGTAGTAGCGTTAATGCATCGTTTAGCTAAAGAACAGAGCAGTGCTGTTTTGATTGTCACCCATGATAATCGGATACTTGATTTGGCAGATCGGATTGTTAATGTTGAAGATGGTAAGTTGGGTTTAGCTTTTAACCAAGAACTTTCACTGGTGTTACCTGGTTTTGATGAAGCCTTGCTAGAAAAAGCAACGACTAAACCAATCGTTTTAACTTACGAATCAGAGCAAGCAATTGTTCGCCAAGGTGAGCGAGCCGATAAATTCTATATTCTTTTAGAAGGTGAAGTCGAAATTATCCAAGAATTACCTGATGAACCGCATCGCGTGATAAATCATCTCAATCGTGGGGATTATTTTGGTGAAGTTGGTTTGCTTCGAGATGGTAAACGGACAGCAACAGTACGCGTTGCTAGAAATTCAGAAGTCAAAGTGATGGTGATTGATGAAGAACTTTTCCGGCTTTTCCTTGGCAACTCTGAATTAACCAAAGCTGACATTGTGCGTCGTTTGCATCACCGTGTGATGACAAGTCATCTCTCAAATGCACTACCCAATGTCGATCCGTCAGAGATTTTAGCAGTTGCCGCACAAGCAAAGGTAATTAGATATGGAGCCAATTCTATCATCGTTCAAGAAGGTGAAGTAGCTGAGAAATTCTATCTCATATTAGAAGGAGAACTTGAAGCATTGATGAGCGATCGCCATGATGAATTAACATCATGTAAGCTCAAAGCAGGGGAATACTTTGGTAATGCACAGCTGGTTAATGGGGAAAACTATCCCTTTACAGTTCGAGCCGGGCTAACTGAAGTGGAAGTAATGGTAATCGATCGAGAAAGTTTTTGTAGCCTGATTTTAAAATCGAATACAAATCAGGAAATTGTTGCTTCTGTACTTCGTCACCGATTGATGAATTCTTGATTAGCATCACCGAACAAGGCAAAGGTTAAAATTTACTAAGATTCTGAGGTAAGTTTGAATCGACTACGAGATTTTGATGATAGTTTTGACCAGATATTACCGAGATTCCTACAACTATCTCCAGTTTTAAAAAGGATGGCTAGAAGATTGAATTACAAGTTATTGGATGCAATTTCTGTCAAAAAACATTGCAACCCTGCTCTCTGAACTTCCGTCAAATGCTGCTCTGCTGAATTTCTATCACCTGTCCAGACTATTGCCATCCCTTCTTTATGAATTCTAAACATAAGATTAATTGCCTGTTTTTCCGATATCCCAATAACCCTTACTAGAGTATTTACAACTGTTTCCATCGAACTGAGGTCATCATCAATAAAGATAAGGGCATGTGTCTCAATTCCAGTGAAAATTTTTCTGGATAAAATTGGCTCACTCGTCTGCTGAACAAGACGATTTAGCAGATAGATGATAATGATACAAAGAAAAACAGATATTAGTAGCGGCATATAAAATTTATTTTGTATTAATCTTAACGATTTACATTAGCATTGCTCAGTTAGTACAGCAAATGCTTTGCGGAATTAGGCGATGGCGCGTGACTTCACAAAGTATCGGGGTCTAACGCTTGGGTTTTGTCTGCGCCATATTCAGCGATTGCCTCACCTGCCACTCTAGTAAGGAAATTTTGGGACTTTGCAAAGGTCTTATCCTATTGAACTTCATCTTCAAGTTCTTCTATAATCATTAGAGCGATCGCATCTTGGTCATGACTAGGTAATGCCTTTAAATGGGAAATGGTTTGCTCAATTAGTTCGGTCATAAGCACTATTATCTAATTGTTAGGATCATACATTTTTTGACGAAGCGTAAGTCGTTTATAATTTAGCGTCATTGCAAATTAGTTTAACGAATTTGAATCGATGCTCTTACCTGTAGCTTATTTAAGGTTCTCACCCGTTCGCTGTCATTTGGAGCGAGACGAATTTTAACTTTCACAATTCTGACATCTGCTTTAGCAGAGGGGTCATCATTCACAATTCCCGGCTGGTCGATTTGCAATCCAATGCGATCGACAACTCCTTTAATTTCCCCAGTGAACCCTCCATATTCGCTGACAATTATTGCGGGCTGATTTACCTTAATGTATTGAATATCGCTTTCATAAACTTCAGACATCACATACATCTGCTGTGTCTGGCCAATGTCAACAATGCCACTACTGCTGACAACTTCACCTACTTTAGCGTTGACACTTAATATTTGCCCTGTCACGGGTGCTTGGATATATGTAGATTCCAGATCAACTTTTGCTTTTCGCAATTGAGATAACGACTCATTCAACTCTGCTTTGGTTAACAGAATATCTGTTGGCTTCACATGATTGAGACTTTCCAAAGTAGCTTGAGACTCTTTAACACGCTCCTTACCCGTACTAATTTGCTCACTCAGCTTTGCTTTTGCTTCCTGCAACTTTTCTTTCTCAATCTCTACCTGCAAACGTCTAGTTTCAGTGTCAGCTGCGGAAACAGCCCCATCTTGCGAGAGAGTTTTGTAACGTTCATAGTCATTTTCGGCTTTGCGTACTTCCACTTGCTGACGAGCAATGACTGCTTTCTGAACCTTTACGCCCTCAAATAATTGAGCTTCCATTTCTGCAACTTTCTTGCGTTGGGACTCAATTTGGCCCAACTCCTCACCAGCCTGCACCTGAGCTAAACGCGATCGCGCCACATTTACTTTCGCTCTGGCATTTTCTACAAGGGCTTGATGCTGATTAAAATTGTCCATAATCGCAATGATTTGGCCAGCTTTAACTTGGTCGCCTTCCTGCACACGCAGTTCAGCCAAACGCTGGTTAGAAGCTGGAGCAGACAGATGAATGATATCTCCTTGAGGTTCCAAGCGCCCCAAAGCTGTTACATGACTTATAGTCTGCTGATGACTTGAGGTTTCCTGTAGGTTGTTTTGGGTGGTACTAAAATGCCTACGCGAACTAATACCAACAATAGTACAAAAAGTAACAGCACCAATAGATAAAAGCAAAGCGATCGCTTTCATATTCAGTATAGATTTAGCTTGCCGAGGTACTTATTTTGCCCATTATTGTTTACAAGTTAATGATGTTCGGTGCAAAATATCGGTTTTAGAAATGATCTAAAAATAACGTCTCTATTTGGGTTAGCAGGGCAAGGGGTAAAATTGTTGGCAAAGAGTTTCTCTTTACTGTGTGGACTCTGCGCCTCTACGGTTAAATCAATTACTTTTGCACCGTACAGACGCAGAGAAAAAAGCAAATATTCTATAACTTACCTGATGTTATTAGAAGTGACAAAATTGGCATAACTTAATTCGTTAACGCGATTCCAATTAAAAATCTGCTGGCGAAAGGCTTTCCACTGTTCGTAGACTTGTTTAAAAGCCGCATCTTTACTGGCCGCATAACTATGCGTCCCTATCGTGTAATCAAGTTTATAGATGCTGAAACTTTCGCTTGTTATTACCACCAATGTTGAGGTATTTTCAGATTTTCCGGTAGGATTGTGGTGCGATCGCCAATTGCCTGTTCGATCTGTTGTGATTCTACATTTTCCGAGCCGCTCAAGTTGGCTCCACAGAGGTTAGCTTCTTGGAAATTAGCTTCTTGGAGGTTAGCTGTACTAAGTAATGCACTTTCTAGATTAGCGCCAGCAAGTTTTGCCCTTTGCAAGTTACTGCCAATCAAGTTTGTATCTTGGAGATTGCTACCCTCGAAGTTGACTTCTTCCAAGTTGGCATCACAAAGGATTGCTCCTTCCAAGTTGGCATCGCAAAGAACTGCTCCTGTTAAGTTGGCATCACACAGAACTGTCCCTTGCAAGTTGGCATCGTAAAGGATGGCTTGGGAAAGGTTCGCTTTTCTAAGAACTGCGCCTTGGAGATTGGCTTCTGGAAGGATTGCTTTTTGCAGGTTGGCTTCATAGAGAATTGAGCCACAAAGACAGGTAACAGATAAGTCTGCTTCAGAGAGGTTTACTCTGGTAAAATTGACCCACTGCAAGTTAGCCCCGACAAAAATTGCTCTAGAGAGGTTAGCTTCGGTTAAGTCTGCATTGCAGAGGTCTGTATTGCGTAAATCGAGTTTCTGATTGACTGGATCTTTAGATGAATCGCGTCTGCCAATGACAGTTAAGGCTGTTTGAATATCTGTAGGAAGTTTTGATGATTGCAGCGACTCATCCTCATATTCCCTATTCACTGGGGCATTCTCGCGGATAAAAGCAGCGAGGATTTCCATGATTGTCCAATGATCTTTCGGGGAATCTTTGGCAATTCGTTCTAAAGCATAAATTGCCGCAAATCGCGTTTCAATCTTTTCATTTCCCAGTTGTTCAATCGCTTTAGAAAAGCGTTCGGAAACAATTTCTTGGGGAGTTAGTTGTGTCTGATTGATACAATTTACGATATTGTTATCCCAAGCTACTGTTCCAGTTAGTAGTTGCGTTAACAAGCTGTGATTCTCATCTAAAGAGAGTTTAGAGGTATAGTAAGCATTAAGAATTAATGCCAATCCCCCAATAATTATGGCAATGGTTGTTAATGCTTGAGAGATGTATTCAATTTTTTCTTGATTTGAAAATCCTTGAATGCTTTCAAAAAATAATATAATTAGAGTGAATGATAAAATAAATATAACTGAGACAAATGCCAACAAAGTCGTGAGTCCATTGGTCTTTATGAAAGACATGTCATAAGTCTTCATATCCGACTCCTTACGGAAGTAAATTTAGGTTGATTCTAAGAGTATCCGTAAAGTTATGATAGAGTACAAACACGGATAAAATTAGCGAACTATTAAATCCACTATATAAAAATTATCTATATAACAATCCCGAATCATTTGTGAGGAACAAGACCCTTGACTTCCTAGAGAAGCCAGGGATCTGATTATTCACGACTGATTAGATATCTGATGAAATTAAATATGCTGTATCCAGAAACCTTGTAGAGACTTAGTACTGCTACATCTCTACACTCTTTTTCACTCAGATTTATTCGATCAAATTTTCAGGCATTTAGCGCACGATATAGACAGGGAATGAAAAGTAGTGTAGTTCATTTACTTGAAAAGTACTGTCAATAGGGTGATATAAATTTTTGACAAGAGAATAAACTTTTTATATCAACACGCTGTTGGGACACAACATTTTTCTGGATTACCCGGAGTATTCCAGGCAATTAAAAAGACCGTATTACTTGTGAAGAATAGTTTAAAATCTGTAACTTTAAGCCAGTTCAATTACTCAGATCGATCGCAAACCCTAAGTAGATTGGACTAAGTTAGAAATCGCCACGAGTAATTCCTCTGGTGCTACAGGCTTAACAATGTGCTGTTGAAATCCTGCTTTTAGTGCGTACTGCTGATTGATTTCGCCTGCATAAGCAGTCAGAGCGATCGCAGGCATCTTTTTTCCTCCGACTTTTGCTTCCAAAGTCCGCACCTGTTGTATCAGCATATAGCCGTTCATTTCTGGCATTCCAATATCGCTGAGTAAGATATCTGGCTTTGACTGGGTTAGCACTTGTAATGCTTCATCTCCTGATGCTACTGCGGTGACGATCGCGCCAAACTGTTCCAGTACAAAGCTGAAAAAGTTGCGGGTATCATCATTGTCATCCACAACCAGCACTTGTAAACCCATGAGGGGAGAGGAGGGAAAAGCGGCAGTTGAGGAATCAGTATTTGTGTCATCCTCGCTCGTCGCACTGTCCTTAATTAGCGGCAACCTAACTGTGAAAATCGCTCCCTGCTCCTCACCAGGACTTTCTGCCCAAATCGTTCCGCCGTGCATCTCAATCAAGTGACGAGCGATCGCTAAACCTAACCCCAATCCACCAAACCTTCTAGTTGTCGTACTATCACCCTGACGGAAATAGTCAAACATATAAGGTAAAAAATCAGGGTGAATGCCTTTACCTGTATCGCTGACGGTAATCTGCGCTTGAGCGTCGATGCGCTGCAATCGCACATTTATTTTTCCCTCAGTCTCAGTAAACTTGACGGCATTTGATAGAAGGTTCCAGAAAACTTGCTGTAAGCGGGCTGGATCGCCCAAAACTTTCCCCACATTTGGATCGAGCTTCGTCTCAATGTCAATAGTTTTAGCCTCTGCTGCTAAATGCACTGTTTCCATTGCGGCTTCAATGGTGGATACCAGATCGACTGGGATCGTGTTGAGGCTGAGTTTGCCTTGGAGGATGCGAGAAACATCTAGTAAGTCTTCAATTAATTGAGCTTGTAATTTGGCATTGCGCTCAATAGTTTTCAGGGCTTTGTTGAGCGCTGCCTCATCAAATTTCCGGCTCTGTAACAGTTTTGCCCAACCGAGAATCGGATTCAAGGGCGATCGCAATTCATGAGAAAGTACCGCCAAAAACTCATCTTTAATTCGGTTAGCAGCCTCAGCTTCCGCCCTGGCTCTTTGCTCTAGTTGCAAAAGGCGATCGCGTTCTGATTCGCTGCGTTTGCGATCGGTGATATCAGTTAGCATGGCGATCGCACCTAAACACTCACCTCGTTCGTTCAAAATCGCTCTTGCAGAAATCAGTGTCCAGATGTACGAACCATCCTGGCAGCGCAATCGCCCTTCTTTGAGATCGCTCTCTTCTCCTTTGAACCACCCCAGTCTTGCTTCATCTGCAATATCTTCAGCCAGATCCATAAAATCAAATATAGAACGACCGAGTATTTCTGCTGCCGGATAACCCAACATCTGCGATATCCGCTGATTCACAAACTCTGTTCGGGTTTGAGAGTCAATCATCCAGATTCCCTCATAAGAGGTATCAACAATTCGGCGATACTTGGCTTCACTATTCTGTAAAGACTTCTCTGCTTGCTTGCGCTGACGCCGCTCCTTAGCTTCCCGCAATGCGCGTTGCACCGAAGGAACTAACCGCCCTAGTCTTTGCTTTAATACATAATCGGTTGCACCGTTCTTCAAAGCTTCGATCGCTAATTCTTCACCAAGTGCAGCAGAGACAAAGATAAAAGGAATCTCAGGACAACGATTTCGGGCAATTTCCAAGGCAGAAATTCCATCAAAAGATGGCAAGGCATAATCGGCAAGAATTAAATCGAAAGCGTCTGTTTCCAAAGCAGCTAGGAAATCAGCACCGGTTTCGACTCGGATCAGTTCGCAATTAATTCCCCCTTCAGTTAATATCATTTGGGCAAGCTCTGCATCTAACAGGCTATCTTCCAAAAGAAGGAAACGCAGGACATTCATCAGTTGCTCTCCTTTTGAGGATGAGGTGCTGGAGGTAAAGCACCAACGGGAGGCTGATTGATCACTGCCCAAAACAGGCCAACACCTTTAATAGAATCGACAAAATCATGGTAATCTACTGGCTTGACAACATAAGCATTCACCCCTAGCTCGTAGCAGCGAACTAGGTCAGGCTCTTCGCGGGAAGAGGTTAGTACCACAACTGGAATTACTCGCATTACAGGGTCAGATTTGAGTTGCGCCAATACTTCTAGTCCATCGATTTTAGGCAGTTTTAAATCGAGCAATACCACAACAGGATACCCTTCCATTCGCAACCGGAACAACCCCCGGCGATAAAGATAATCTAGTGCTTCTTCGCCATCACGTACCACCACTACTTCATTGGCGAGATGGTTTTCTGACAAGGCGGCTAGGATTAACTCTGCATCGTTGGCGCTGTCTTCAATTAGCAGAATCCGCTTCAGTTCTTTCATTCACTTTCCTTCTTGGACAACTTCGGCAGCGAGAAATAAAAGGTGGCGCCACTGTCAACTACACCCTCTGCCCAAACTCGACCATTATGCCGATGAACAATGCGTTGCACGTTTGCCAATCCAACACCAGTGCCTTCAAATTGTGGGTCGCTATGCAGACGTTGAAATACTCCGAATAGCTTGTGGACATATTGCATATTAAAGCCTACGCCGTTATCTCGTACAAAAAAGACAACTTCGTTTTCATTGTCAATACTGCCAACAGTAATTTCTGCTGGGTTTCGAGTCTGGCTATATTTTACGGCATTGCCCATCAGGTTGCGAAGCACCAGTCGCAGCATGGAGGGATCGCCCTGCGCTTCTGGCAGTGATTCGATGTGCCAATGGATTGTGCGTCCTGGGGTTTCTGCAATTAAATCGCGTTTTACCTCATCTACCAATTCCTCCATATTGAGGTTGATGTAGCGCATTTCGGTGCGTCCCATCCGAGAAAATGTCAGCAACTCATCGATCAGTATTCCTGCTTGTTTGGCAGTGTCGGCAATTATTTTTAAATAACGCTGACTTGTTTGGTCTAAGCTTGTTGAGCTATGGCGCTTCTGAAGCAATTCGACAAATCCGGCGATGTGGCGCAGTGGTGCGCGCAAGTCGTGAGAGACTGAGTAGGAGAAAGATTCGAGTTCTTTATTGGCGGCTTCGAGTTGAGCAGTGCGCTCTTGAATCCGTTGCTCTAGCATTTCGTTGAGTTGTTGCAGGGCGGCTTCGGCAACTTTGCGATCGTGAATGTCGCTGGCGATGCCCACCCACTTGATAATCCGTCCGCTTCGATCTCGAAATGGTAAACCCCGGACAAGATGCCAACGATAGCTACCATCAGAAACTCGACGAAAGCGAATTTCTACTTCGTAGTTGGTCGCGTTAGCAACAGCCTGCATCGAACTTTTCAAGACGCGATCGCGGTCATCGGGGTGAATGGCATAAATCCAGCCGTAGCCAGCAGTCTGCTCCATTGTCAGTCCGGTAAAATCTAACCAGTGTTGATTGCAATAGGTAATACCACCATCGCGATCGCCCATCCAAATAGCCTGTGGTGACACCTCCGCTAAAATTCGGTATCGCTCCTCACTGTCACGTAGCGCTTTTTCTCCTAACTTGCGATCGTGGATATCAACACAAGAGCCGATATAGCCTAGAAATTTCCCTGTTGGTGCAAACCGAGGTACACCAGTATCAAAAACCCAACGATATTCGCCATCACAGTGTTTGAGGCGATATTCCATTTGAAAATTTTGTCGGGCATTAAAAGCATTGGTGTATGTATCTAAGCAACGCTGAAAATCATCAGGATGAAGGCCTTCAGTCCACCCATTGCCGATCTCTTCTTCCAGAGTCCGCCCGGTAAAATCTAGCCAGGGTTTATTAAAGTAGTTACAAAGTTTGTCAGTGCCGGACATCCAAATCAGTACGGGGGCGGTGTCTGCCATCTGGCGAAAGCGGGATTCACTTTCGCGCAGTGCTGCTTCTGCCTGGTGGCGCTCGCGTAGCGCAGCTTGCCGTTCGCTGATGTCAGTGATTAACGCTGCATACCCTTCAACGATTCCTTGTCTATTAAACTGAGGAACAAAAATAGCATTAATGTAGCGTGTGCCACCATCTTTATAAGGCATTTCACTTTCAAATGTTACCTGCTCTCCTGCGAGTACCTGTTCTACATAGTGACGAACTCTTTGATATGCGGGTTCACCCACAACTTCCCAAAGATGCTTTCCATAGATATCTACCGTCGAATGCCCAAACCAATCTTGATATGCTCGGTTGTTGAAGCGGTAGCGTTGTTCTGAATCTACAAAGGTAATCAGAACTGGCAGCGTATCTGTAATTAAACGAAGTTCTGTTTCTCGTTGCCGCAGTGCTTCTTCTATGAGCTTACGGTTGGTGATATCGCGCCAGCAATCTATTGCACCAATAATCTCACCTTGGGAATCTCGAATTGGTACAACATTGGCGATCGCTGTAATTGTAGTACCATCTGGACGTTCAATGATGCATTCTTCATCGCGGATGATTTCACCATAGCGCGTTGCACGGTATAAAGGTAGTTGCTCTAAGGTGAGCGGCGTTACACCATCAGCCAAGAACAGACTGTAAAGCTGAACATAAGATTCAGAAGACAAACCAACCAGAGATTCATTCGGTCTGCCCAAAAGTTTTTGCGCGAGTTTGCTGTTAGCGATGATTGGGAAATCAGGGGGGCCAGCAGTGATAGTAATTCCCTCTGGGACGTGTTCTAGGAGCATTTGCAAAATGCTCTGGGCTTCTTCTGCTTGGCGGGATCGATGCTGGGCTTCTGCTTGGGCTTGTTTGCGTTCGCTTAAGTCAAGTACAAAACCAATGATTGTCCGATCTCCCTGTTTAGCAAAACCAAGTAGAACGGGAACTAGAGAGCCGTCTTTGCGGATGTATTCCTGCTCAAAGGGCTTACAACTCCCGGTCATTGTCAGTTCTTGAATCGCTCGCTCGCTCACCTCAATATATTCGAGTGGAACGATCTCGCCCCAGCGGATTCGACCAGAGCGCAAATCCTCGTGTGTATAATTGAGCATTTTTAGAAAGGCATCATTGGCTTCAATGATTAAGCCGTTTAGATCGGCCACAATCATCCCAATAATATTAGACTCGGTTAAGCGACTAAACCGGGCCTCGCTTTCGCATAGTGACTTCAGGTTCGCCTCAGCTTGTCGTTGGGCTGTGCGGTGTGATTCATTAAGCCAGCTGATTAACCCTGCTGTCAGCATGAACACTGCCAAGGGAACTACAATATTCGGATTTGTAATGTTCTGCGGATGGAGTGGCTTAAAAAAGAAGTAATTAACTGCAAAAGTAGACAAAAGGGTTGCAAGTAACCCTGGACCTAAGCCCCCGTACCAAGCACTCACCATCACCGCAGCAAAAAACAGTGCCCCAGGTGTTGAAGTAAAATATGGATTGAGTAGTAGGGTTGCCCGCAGTGCTAAGGCAACGGATAGGAAGGCAACACCATAGTGCAGGAGTTTCTCCCGGATGAATGCGCCCTTGTCTCCATTGCCAGAAAAGATGTTTTGGGATTCAAATGCCTTCGCCTTACGACTCATAACCCTACTCTGCTTCTGGAAAATACTGATTTAGCAGTCTTTTGCCAGGTTCACCCATCTTCCGTAACATTTCTTCTATTAGTTTTAGCGCTATCCGTGAAGGGACTGTATGCCCATTCTCCCAACGGTTGACTGTTTTGAAGCAAACTCCCACTTTAGCAGCAAATTGTTTTTGAGAAAGATTAAGCTGCTGACGAAGTTCCCGAATTAAATCTAAAATTTCCAGCTGCTTTGTTAGAGACATCTCTTGTTTTATCCCCATAGGACAATTAGCGTAGGACAGATGTCTTATTCATTGTCTCTTACTCAGGGAATATTTTCTCTGTTTCCGTCTCTAACTGAACTGTTGGAGTTCAAAGCTTCGGCGATGAAGCTAAAAGGTTCAACGATGAAGCTAAAAGGTTCAACGATGAAGCTAAAAGGTTCGACGATGAAGCTTAGAGGTTGAATGTTGAAGCTAAAAGGTTTGGCGATGAAGCTAAAAGGTTCAACGATGAAGCTCAGAAGTTCGACGATGAAGCTCAGAAGTTCGACGATGAAGCTAAAAGGTTCAACGATGAAGCTAAAAGGTTCAAGTTTCGGTATCTCAGGGTGAAACTTGAGCTTTCAATGTTTGGGTGGTTGAAGATTTTTTGGTAGGATGGTTGTGCGATCGCTAGAAGTTCGATTTTAGTATGGGGTGGAATAATCGCCTTAGTAATTCTAGTCTCGAAACCCTTACTAGCTTGGGTTTAGACTTGTGATGACAACCGTTTCAGGGATTAAATTTACGCGCAGACTACGCAATTCCACTGTTTGAGGTAATATTACGTAATTTACAAAGCCGAATCAAAAATTTGCTGCGCGGTTAAATTGAGTTGGGGTAAAGTGGCAGAAATAATTAAGTTGTTACCAGTAAATGGAGTCATTTGATATTCCTCATCTACTAACTCACATACAAAAATGGTAGGTTGTTTGGGATTACCAATAAATTTTTTACCTCCCAACGCAGCGTAATCTAAAATCCAGTATTCGGGAATACCCATCTCTTCATAATCCCCGAATTTATCATGATAGTCATCACGCCAATTAGTACTAACAACCTCAATTACAAGAGGGACAGATTTGGGCTGAATTACAGTTGATTGTTTCTCCCAGAAAGGTTCATTGACCAAATTATCGTGATTTAATAATAAAATATCAGGGGAATAAGTAGAATCTCCTGTTTTAACAAACGCAGTTTTGGGTATGCGATAAGGTAGTCCCATTTGCAAAAGTTGAAAACCGATTTGTACCGTTAGAAACCCGGTAACATTTTCGTGTTTTCCTGTAGGGGGCGGCATTTCAATAATTATTCCTTTATGCAGTTCGTAGCGCTTTTCATCATTGGGATACCACTCAATAAATTCTTCGTAGGTTATGGGTTTGGGTAATGCTTGAGTCATTTAGCACCTGATTAGAAGTCGCTCGAAATAGCAGCCATAAGGCTTTCGTTTGTTTGGCTTGCGCTCCATTTTAGCCAATCATCAAACAGTTTTCTGACTTGCGATCGCAATTATTCGCATTCCCGACTCATTACCAGTCGTCCGTCGGAGAGTCGATATACACCAGTTGTTTCGACAATTGGATGAACTAGCTATATTATTTAGTATAAAACTATAGCACTAAGTGAAAACGGTAGAATACGCCCAAATAACTAATGATGCTGCGATCGCTTAACCCAATTGCCGCCAATGTGTCGGTGCTTCGATATAATCAGGTAGGCGAGTGGTGCGATCGCCAAGTGCCTCTCTAATCTGATGCAACTCTAAGTTTTTCGCTCCTGTCAAAATAGTCCCTTCCAGTTTGACATCATTGAGGTTAGCTTGTGAAAAGTTAGCTCCCATCAAGTTTGCCTGAGTCAGGTTAGCTTGATAAAAGGTTGCCCTATAAAGGTTTGCTCCAATGAGATTAGCTTGATATAGGTCAGCTTCCGTTAAGCTAGCTTCTGAGAGGTTGGCAAAATATACTTCTGTTTGGTGGAGTTTGGCTGCATTCAAATTAGCCCCAGAAAGGTTAGCTCCATTCAAGTTTGCCCCACAAAGATTAGCACCAATCAAACCCGTTTGGTGTAGGTTGGCTTTACCCAATTTTGCTCCTTGCAAGTTAGCTAAAAACAACTTTGCTCCAGAGAGGTTAGCCATTTTTAAGGTCGCTTGCTGCAAGTTAGCTTTATAAAGGTTCGCGCCCTGTAAATTAGCTGCACGCAGACTTGCACCAGAGAGGTTGGCTGAACGCAGGTTGGCTCCAGAGAGGTTAGTACGATTCAGGTTAGCCCAACAAAGGTTGGCTCCATATAAACTAGCTTTTAGTAACTTGGTTTCATAAAGAATCGACCTAATGAGTTTAGCGCCACTAAGGTCACATCCACTCAAGTCAGCCCCACGCAGGTCAGCCCCACTCAAATCAGCCCCACGCAGGTCAGCTTGTTGTAGGTTAGTTTTTAGTAGGTCTGCTTGTCTAATGTCGGTGTTACGTAAATCAAGTTTTTGATCTTTTGGGTCTTCGAGTAAATTACGCCTGCCGATAACAGTCAGGGCTGCTTGAATATCGGTGCGTATTTTGGGGAATTCTTCATGGAGATTTTGCTCTAACTGCGGTGTCGGACGCGACCCAATTCTACGCCGACTTGAGTAAATTGCTCCTTGATATTCCGGCTTTTGTTGCTCGCCTTTTACGTGCTGGATGGGTGCATTCTCTCGCACAAAAGCAGTGAGGATTTCCATAATTGTCCAGTGTTCTTGAGGAAAATCCTGAGCAACCCTTTCTAAAGCATAAATTGCACCTGTCCGAGTTTCCACCTTTTCATGGCCAAGCTGGGCAATTGCGCCCATAAAGCGCTCTGCAATCAATCTGTCTTGATTGAGTTTGGCATTTTGCAGGCCAATTTCTAAGTTTTTCTCAGATGCGATCGCACTCTTCTGCATCGCTTGGGCACGCCTTGCTGCATAATAAGTATTAAACATTGCTGCCGATGCGAGAAAAACTATTGCAGTAGTTGTCAAAGCTTGGTTTCTATACTGGATTTTTTCTTGAATTGACAATTCTTTAATATTGGACAAGACAAAGAAAATTACAGTCAACGAGCAGCCAAATATAGCTGTTAAAGTTATCAACCAATTCAAAAGAGCGTCTGTCTTTTTAGAAGACATGGTAAAAATTTTCCTTACAACCTAGAATTATTACTTAGATGTTGAGGAAAAATAGTATAGCATTTAGCAGAAAATTATAATAGGTGTCAAAACACTCATTGAACTAAAGAATTATATCTAATATAATTTTACGTCACACATTAAGAAACGCTGGCGCTACAAAAATTACGAATTACGCTGAAAATAGAGAATGAGGAGAGACGCAATGAATCGTATATCTACTAAAGAGTAGGGAAAAATTTTTCAATAAGCAATCAAGCGGATATGATATTACTCAGAGAATTTGGTTTCTCTGAGGTTTGCTTCATCAAGTATGGTGTCAGAGAGAATTGCTCCATGCAAGCTAGCTAGATATAAACTGGCACGATGCAGGTTAGTTTTAGAAAGATTAGCTTTCTCTAGATTAGCTGCACTGAGGATTGCTCCTTCTAAGTTCGCTAGATATAAATTAGCTCCTTCTAGATTAGCTGCACTAAGTATTGCCCCCGCTAAATTAGCTTCTCTAAGATTAGCCCCAGCTAGATTTGCTTGATAGAGATTTATCTGTTGTAGATTCGCCCCTTTCAAGTTTGCTCCTCTGATATCCGTGAAGCTCAAATCAAGTTGCTCATTTACTGGATCTTTATTTGCATCTCTTCTGGCGATAACAGTCAGCGCGGCTTGAATATCTAAACGAATTTTTGTTGACAGGTGGCTCGTTACTTCCTCTTGGGGCATATAAGGAACATTTTTTCGTACAAAACTAGTAAGAATATCTACGATCTTCCAATGGTACTGTGGATAGCTATAAGCAATTTGTTCTAAATCATTAATTACAGCTAGACTGATTTCTAGAGTGTTATTTTCTAGCTGTTCGCTTGCTATTCTTAAGCTTCGTTTTAGCGACTGATGCTGATTTTGTTTAACTTGTTTCTGGAAAATAGGTATCCGCCGGAATATTTGGGATAGCTGGATGTGACTTTTTGATAAAATGTTTTTCATGGCATTAAAGACATTAATAATTAATGGAAATGAGTTTTAATATCTAATTTTTATTGAACAATTTATTTACGTCTGTTATTGTTTAATACATATTTATTACTGATTTTTTTTATGCAATCAACAAAATGAAAAATATAACTTCTGAGTAAGTAAACATAAGCATACCTACTCTTGGCATTCTCAATAATCAGTTGTATTCACTAGTCTTTAGTCTTCACGGACAATTAACTCTCGTCATGATAATTTTGATTTACTTCTAATCACTGATTAACTAAAGATGACTATTAAAACTCAGCAAAATATACAACCAATAGTTAAAAATCTGGTGTTAATTGGTGGCGGTCACAGCCATGCTATTGTTATAAAAATGTTCGGTATCAAACCGTTAACAGGAGTACGTTTGATACTGATTACCACAGCATCAGAGACAGCCTACTCTGGGATGTTACCAGGACATATTGCCGGATTTTACAGTCACAATGAATGCCATATTGACTTGCAACCCTTAGCGAACTTTGCTCAAGTACAATTGTATATTGACACGGTAGTTGCCCTTGACTTAAAAAACAACAAAGTTCTTTGTGATAACGGACTTGCGGTAGATTTTGATGTGCTGTCTATTGATATTGGCAGCACTCCGGCCATACTGTCTGTATCAGGCGCGGCAGAATATGCGATCGCAGCTAAACCAGTATCGCAGTTATTAGAGCATTGGTATGAACTAATTGAAGCTGTAAGTAAAAATCCTCAAGAACCAATTAGGATTGCGATCGTAGGTGGTGGCGCGGGCGGTGTAGAATTAGCGCTATCGATGCAATCTCGTTTACATCGGATTTTGGATGAAACTCAACAACCTATTCAAAACCTAGAAATTCATTTATTCCAACGCGGACAAGAACTGATGCCCAATTATCATCAATCAGTGCGGCATCAACTTCAGCAAATTTTAACTGACCGAGGTATTGAGTTACATCTGAGAGAATCTGTGTGTAAAATTGCACCTAAAACCCATAATGAAGCTAAAGAAGTATTTGAAATTAAATGTGAATCTGGTTTGACAGTAGAGTGCAATAAGATTTTTTGGGTAACACAAGCATCAGCACCCGAATGGTTAAAAAACGCTGGACTAGCAACTGATGAGCAAGGTTTTATTTTGGTAGAAGACACGTTGCAATCTCAAACGCACCCGCAGGTATTTGCATCTGGTGACATTGCCACAATGGTAAATTATCCGCGTCCGAAAGCTGGGGTATTTGCTGTTAGACAAGGTAAACCTTTATTTGAGAATTTACAGCGAATTTTATTAGGCAAGCCACTCAAACCTTATAAACCACAGAAACAATATTTGAGTTTAATTGGTACAGGAGATAAACGAGCGATCGCAACACGAGGCACTTTTACTTTACCACCCCACAAACTCTTGTGGCATTACAAAGATTGGATTGACCGCCGTTTCATGGAACGCTTTCGCTTTGAGGATTAGAGGCAGGGGAGCAGAGGAGCAGAGGAGCAGAGGAGCAGGGGAGCAAGGGGAACAGACAATGGGGATAAGGAGAATAACCATGCCCAATGCCCCATGTCCTCATCTAAGCTGTTCAATTAGCTCAATAATTTGTTGGTAATATTGGATATTTCCTTCTTGGTAATACAAGTCTGCGGATTTCTGAAAATCTCTAATTGCTCCTTGAGAGTCTCCCAAATTCCGGTAGACATCTGCCCGCAGGATGTAAGCTGAAGCCCAATTAGGCTGACGCTGTAAGGCTTGGTTTAAGTCTGCAAGCGCTCCTTGTAAGTCTCCCAACAGAGAACGGCTACGACCCCGATTGTACCAGTCTTCGGCAAAGCTGGGGTCGATCGCGATCGCTCGACTGTAATCTTCTATTGCCCCTTGATAATCTTCTAAGGCATAGCGAGCATTAGCGCGATCGCTGTAAAATGCAGCAGATTGAGGATTTATTTGCAAAGCTTGGGTGTAATCTGCGATCGCACTTTCATAAGCTTCTAAAGCATAATGGGTGGAACCTCGGTTGTAATATGCTTCAATTAAATCAGGATTAATTTTTAATGCTTGATTATAATCTGTAAGCGCTCCTTGTTCATCTCCTAAAAGACGACGAGCATTTCCGCGATTGCAATACGCTTGAGAAAAATCAGGAACAAGCTCTATGGCTTGAGTGTTATCATCAATTGCACCCTGTAAATCTTGCAGGGCTTCACGAGCAATACTCCGACCATAATAAGCTGCGGCTAAGTTATCATTAATTTGCAATGCTCGATCGTAATCTTTAATTGCTCCTTTATGATCTCCTATAGAACGACGAGCCGCCGCGCGATCGCAATATCCTTCTGCTAAATTAGGATTGAGTTGTAATAGGCGATTGCTATCTTCAATTGCACCTTGATAATCTCCCAATCGCCGACGAGCATTTGCGCGAAAGCCGTATACTAAAGCTAGAGTCGGATTTTCTTGTAACGCTTGGTCATAATCTGCGATCGCACCCTGATAGTCTTCAAGAGTACTACGAACCAGACCTCGCTCACAATAAGCTTGCACATCATCAGGATTCAGCTTTAATGCTTGGTTAAAATCTTCAATTGCTTCGTGATAATTTTTGAGGTGAGCAAGCACCAAACCCCGATTATAGTACGCTCCGGCAAAGTTGGGATTGATTTTTAGGGCGCGGTTGTAATCTGCGATCGCACTTTGATAATCTGCTAAAGCGTAGTGAGCATTACCTCGGTTATGATAAGCCTCTGCCAAGTTAGGATCTAATTGTAATGCTTGGTTATGGTCAGCGATCGCTTCTTGATAATTACCTAAAATATGGTGAATATTGCCGCGATTGCTGTAAGCTGCGGCAAAATGGGGATGCCATTGTAAAGCTTGCTGAAAATCTGCGATGGCTCCTTGACGATCTCCACGTTCAAAAAGAGTTACGCCGCGATTATGATAAGCGTTGGCAATATCAATATTGATATTATCAGCTAATTGGGTACTCATTTCGATTGTTTGGATATAATCTGCGATCGCTTTGTCGTAGTTTTCCAAAGCAAAGTAAGCATTCCCCCGGCTGTGGTAAGATTGCGCCAGATTAGGATCGATTTGTAATGCTACGTTATGATCTGCGATCGCGCCTTGATAATCGGCTAAAAAGTAACGAGCATTAGCGCGGTTGTAATAGGCTGTGGCAAAATTGGGATTGATTTCGATGGCGCGATTGAAGTTAGCGATCGCACTGCGATAATCTTTGAGTTGACCACTTAAAATCAGCCCTAGATTATGGTAAGCTTCGGCATAGTCAGGATTTAGCTTGATTGCTTGGGTGTAAGCTGCGATCGCTGCTGGATAGTCCCCTTGCAAATTTTGGTTTAATCCTTGGTTAAAAAAATCTTCCGCACTCATATAATTTTTTTGGCTTTTGACATTCTCTAGCCTAAAGCATCGGGATTGTTAACGATATGTTTTCAAAATTATTCCAACTACTATTGTGTCGGTTGCTAAGATTTTTTGTTTCAATCGCGCGAACGGGTTTCATTTATTTGAAAGTCTAATTAAAGCTTAAAAGTTATGAACAGCATAATTCACCCCATTAGGTTTCGAGTCATTGAGCGCAAAATCACACCCGAAAGGTCTTACTGGCATTTTAGAAAAGGTAAAACTTTTTACAACCCATTAAATTTACCAGATAGCGATATTGAATTCATGTTTGGTACAACTAAAAAGAAAGTTGTTGTTGAGTTATTTCGGATTAATGGCGGAAAAGTTGGCTACTATCTAGCAGACTTACGCCAAAAAATAATACTACTACTGCGGACAAGATTGGGATAGTGTGAGAGTGCAGTTGCGATCGCTTGGCATTGGCAGAGACGATCCAATGGAGTAGGCGATTACAAAATCCCTCTTGAAAAGTTCTTCAGGCGGGTTTAGTCTGTATAGCCGCGATTTCAAATCGCCCGATGTTTCTTCCAAAAGTGGATGCTCCCGATAAAGACAGAGTAGACGTAGATAATCTATCGTCTACCTTTTCAGGCTTCGTTTGCATAATTTCAAACTTGCAGTCTGAAGAATAATCAGGCAACTCATAACCAACACTCTTAACATGAGCCAACATCAACTCATCTCGTTGATGCCAAACAGCAAATATTTTCTCTCTGCTATCATATAGCGTTTCTAAATCAATTTGATAAACCTGATTCACTCGTTTTAGCTTCAAACCCAATAAATTTAGCAATCGACCAAGTATTTTTATCGCTGAAACTTGCTCTTTTTCGCCAACTAAATTAATACCAAGCGCTCTTTTAATATGCTTACTATGCTGAAAAGCAATATTTTTCAGCAATATCAAATCTGGATCGTTCTCATGAAATTCGCGTTTTTCTTCGAGAAACTGAAGCATTCCTAATGCTCTCATAGCTTCAACATTGAGCGTATAAGTTTTTAAATCTGGGAGAAAAACTTTTCCTTCACCCCAAGACAATTGCTGATGCCATTCTTGTTCGTCCCTAACGTGAAAATACTCGCTTTCGTGAGTTAAATAATAGTGAATTAACAATTGACGATAATATCCTTGTTCATCCTGTAATTTCAGCCAAGGAGTAATTTCTACACCATATCTTTGTCTAAGAACATATTTATTAATTTGGTTGCGTTCTCCATCCGTTAGGGAATGCTTAACTAACATCTGCTCATATTCCACATAATCGATATCTTTAGCATTGGCAACAGCAGATGCTAAAGATAGTTGATTTTGCTGCTTAATATCTTTAATTTTACGTTTAATTTCTTTAGCTTTTTGACGACTTTGTGCCCAATCTTTTTGAACTTTAACAATTTCTAAAATTAACCTTTTGCGAGTAGCTAAATCATCGGCATCGGTTGCCAAAAAGGCCAGGCGTAAATCTCGAATAATATTATTGTGAACCGCATTACTCCGCACCTGAATTTGATGCCCATCAGCAATCAAACCATCTTGCATCGATTGTCGGTAAAGGCGAATAGAAGCATTCACTCTTGCAGATAATTTCGCCCAAGTTCGCAAATGAATCGGGTCATAAACTAAGGGTAAATCTACATCTATTTTATGTAGGGGACTCAGCAAAGCTAAGTTTTCTTTTTGATTTTCTTGATACCAATCAGATAATAAGCGATAATTTGTACTACCACTACCAATTAAACCAATACCTCGTTTAGCACACCAGACAACACGCGGTACATCATCTCTGACTCTTGCTAACGCTTGTCTTGCTTCCGAGTCAGGAATTACTCCCTGGAAAATGCCATAAACCCGGTCGAAATGTTGAACATCAATACTAATTCCCGTACCAAGACTAGGGGTAACAAAAACCCCGTCATATTCCGATATTTTTTGATTAATCGCTGCGATAAAATCAACTGCTGCGTGACCAGGTGTATTTGTAGTATGACTACTAACTACCAGAGTTTTAGGAAATTGTCGCCGTAATTTTTGTAGCCGTTCTTTCAGATAACGTTCAATTGTTTCACAACTATAACGCCCAGCCCGACTATCGGTAGTAACATAACATTTACGTCCAGCAAGTAAATCCAATTCCAGTTGGTGAATTAGCGGTGTTGGATTCGGTGAATCATAAAAAGTTACATCCCAACCTTGTTGAGGCTTCCACTGATTGAGAACTACCCAAGGTGTTAATTTAATTCCTGCCAATCCCTGCAAATATTCAAGTGAAACATCTGATAAATCAGCATCTTGGGCAATTACCAATCCCCCACTTGTTAAAACTGTTGCAATTAGTTGCTGGAATAACTTTAATATTTTTACCCGCTTGTGTTTACAAGTATTACTATTTAAAAGATGCCATAAAGATTGCTCCACTTCATCTAAAATTACTATTGCTCCCCGCCAATGTTCTGGGTTAAGTTTCCAAATCGAATCAACGCACAAGCCGAGAGATTGCTGAGGAAATAGAGAGCGCAGGATGGGAGGAGCGGGGGTAAGTGTTTTATTAATCCTTTTCTCTCCATCGTCTTTATGTGTTCCCCATTGAATACCAATTTTTTCACACAAGAATCGTCCAAGTAAGATTCTGTGAGTAATTAACAAAACGGGTTGGTTTCGAATTTTTGCTTGTTGAACAACACCTTGCAATGCCGTAGTTTTACCCGTTCCTTTCGCTGATTTGACTCCTACTAATCCAGAGGTGGGGAAAGGTATTTCACCTATATAAGGACGGTTGAAGGTAAGTGCAGCAGGAATACTTAACTCGGTGTGGGGTTTGGTTTGAGCAAGATAGATTTCTAAATCAACACTTTGGCGATAAACTTTATCGAAACTACTTGCACCCTTAGCAACAATAAACTCATCAACCCCTTTTTCTATTCCTGGAAGTTCGATGACTTTTACAGAACAATTTTTTTGCTGAAATAAACAGCCAAGTTGAGAAATAGCATTATTTACAGCAGCAATTGTTTTGGGTTGAGTTTCAAAATCAAAGCAAATGTAAAAGCTGCGCTTTGTAATCGCAAACGCGGCTAAATCAGGAATTAGCTGACGACGGGTAACTTTACCAAATTCATCTTTCACAACCCGATAACCACTGGTAATTCCGGGGATGGCAATGGCTAGATATCCTTGCGTCAACAACGTGGCTGCTTTTTTTACACCCTCGCAGATGATGAGGGGAATGTTCTGTTGCATCACCCATTGCCAAAAGCCTCCAGCCTCACCATCAGGAGTAATGGTGATATTTTCAGGCATAACCAGATTGTAACGCCCAGCGACTTGCTGCCACACTTGCAACGTTACCCGCAAACAAAACACCCGCGTTGGCGTGCTGGGGGGATGCTCGTACTTGATGGACTTGCCATTGTGATTTTGTCGGGGTTGGTTTGGCTTAAAGCATCCCCATTCCATCATTTGCCAATTATTCAGAGGGTCTAGTCCCGAACACCACCAACCACCTTCTGTAATGTGAGCGTAACGCTGTAACCATCCGGCTTTTACCATTCCGGTATTGGTGCGGGGAAGTAGCTCAGAAATCAACAGGTACTCATAAGCTGTTACACCTTGGAGCGACCTAAAATTGAGATGCACTAAGTGTAAGTCTATACCACTACTCTTGACTAATTCTTCAAGGTGTTGGGGGTGTAAATAGTGCAGATGCATAGGGAAAGGCGCGAAGGGAAGACAATGAGATTAAAACAGTAACATGCATCTGCTTTTTTTTAATACGCGAGATTGCGAGGCTTTTATGAGACTTTTTTTACTTCGTTGCCGGAGACACATCGGTTAGAACTGTAGTGGGTTATTCTGCCTATTAGATCCCCAAAGTAATAATTTTGTATTGTGATATTTGTTCACTTTTAATTTTTATTTATCAGTAAATTTCTGCGTTAAGGAATGCGATCGCTACATGACATCGCTATAAGGTAATATCTTCATATACTTCAGCAAAAGCTTTACACTGAGCATCCACTTCATACCACGTCTGTAACCTCTCTGAATGAATAAAGACAAAAACGCTCACTCTACATAACCCTTGAACTCCGCTCCAAAGGTTTGAGATAGCCTTGAGTGTTAATTTTTCTTTGCGATCGCAGCTAATACAGATACCTGAACGTAAAACTTTTACTCCAGTAGTACGGTAACTTCTCAAGCTGATTGGAGGTAAAATAAACAACAACTTTTAAAATAAGTTCAATCTGCATTATAAACCCTTTGCTTTTAGTTGCGAATGTAGGAAATATGGCTTTGTACTTTTTCATTTTTCCGTGTGTTTGTTTCATCACTGGCTATTTTTTATTCAAAAATAGAAATAATGAAATCTCACATTTAGTGACTGTATTTGCAGCTATCAGCCTGATTTTGGGTTTAATGTTAGCTCCTTGGCAGATTCTACTTCTACTATTAATTCTTATTATTATCAGTACAAGCTACGAGTATTATACAAGCACAGTAGTCAACAGAGAAACACAATATACACAACAGCCAGTTTCCAAATCGGAACCAGATTATCACTTAATCTACCGTGGAGCTTCCTATCGTCATGACCTCAACCCCAAATTAGATGCGGAAACCACAGCATCAGTAACCCATAAGTTGAGCTTTCGGGGATGTACTTATGTTGTTGGCGCCGATCCTAATACCCAATCGACTAAAATCATTACACCACAAGCAACTCATAAGTTGAGCTTTCGGGGAAGCACCTATTCTATAAATAGAACTACGCACAGAGAAATTAAAGAGCAAGGTAGTTAGAAACTTGGTGCAAGTCTTTGAAAGTTTACATTTTATTGGCTTATACCTTCCAAATCCAAGAGGCGATGTCTACAATGGGCTATGACGATCGCTAACACTACACTACCGATGAGGTACTGGTGCTATTTATACCAAATTCTGCTGTACACCTGCAATTAATATCATTTATAGACTTTATGCCCAGCAATATGCCATATCAAGGGAGAGCCTAGCAGCGATCGCACATCCTCGACTATTGTCTACTGAACTCAATGCTGTTTGATAATGCGATCGCTATAAATCATCACCATTTTAAGGAATACCTAATACATATACTTTGAGAAATAGTATTAATATATGGCTTTGTCAAGATTCCTAGACGCACAAATAATGTTAAAAAATAAGAAAATATTGTGGAAACCACTGTTGAGAAAGTTTATTTTTTATATGAGTGGAGTGGAACTTCCTTGGTAAAAGAGATATCTAGTTAGTTTGATTCTTAACTATTCACTCCTTGGGGAGGCGGTTAGTCTCCAGAAATAGACAACATATTTTTAACCTGTAAAATTATGTGGAAATCAAAGTTAATATTTAGACTTATATTGTCGGCTGCGGCGATCGCTACTAGCGTGCAGCTAAATTCAGCAAGTGACTATGCTATTGCTCAAAGTGCATCTTCCAATCCGACTGTCGAATCTGGGCAACAAAATCAAGCTTTAGAAGATGGCAAGGTTGCTATGGCAGGAGTTGGCATAGGAACCATTGCAGGCTTACTAGTTTCTGGTTTATGGTATCAGAAACGTCGTTACCACAAAATTCAGTCACGTGCCAAAATAAACCGCTTTCGTGAAGAATTTCTCTGCGGCTCTTTAGCAGATTATTACTTATCTAATTCCAAAACAAATTCTTCACCTACAAATTCTCGGAAAACTTTATCAACACCTACTAAAGAAGAATCCCCTACTTCTGAGGAAACTTTAGTAACGCCAACTAAAGAAGAAATATCCGATCCCTCTACTTCTGAAACAAATAATCTAGCAGCAGAACCTACGCCAGCCACAGTATCTAATTTATTATCAGACTCCTACCACAAGTTAATCGAGGAAATTGTTAATACCGATCTCAACGATCAAATCAGTTCTAAAGAGTATATATATCGCCAATTAGTAGAAAATGTGAGCAGTGGTAATGGTGAAGTCTTTGAACGCTGTTTGAGCGATCGCTTGCATTCCACCCAATCTGAACTACATAAAGTAATAAATTCTCCGAGTTTATTCCAAAAAGAAACTCCTGAGTTAAAGAAAGCCCGTTTAAATCGCACTTTGAAGGCATTACAAAGTATTCAAGGGGAATGGGAACAAATCCAAAAACAAAAGCGAGATTAAGCCGTAGGTTGGAGGCGCGATCACCCTTTGAGCAATGTAATAAAAGTAACTAAAATTATCTGTTAATTCATACCTAATTCAAAGCTGACAAAAAAGCCTATTCTGAAAGGTTGGGGGTAGAAGTTACACTCTTCAGTCTAACTAAAGGACTTAGAATAATGTTATTCCTGCTGCAATCAGATTGATAAGTGCTGTGACAAACTCAACAGCACCAGCACTCTTACTCAATAGGTTTTTAGCTCTTTCTATTGCCTTCAAAACCAAATTTTTATTAGGTGTCTCTTTTTTCGCCTCCTGTATTGCAGTAGCTATTTCATAATCTGCATCAGTAACTATTTCAGCATCAATGATTTGAGCATTACCAGCTTTCGATAGTTCGCTTTTTACTTTTTGTAGTTCACGAATAAAATCATTAGTATTTTGAATAGTACCAATATTGATATCACCTTTGATATTAATATCGCGTGCTGCATTATTTTGGTTTTGCACCTGTTGTCCATGTTGATCAAAAGTTGCCACATTTCCTCCTTGTGTGTTGTTGTAAATTGTGATTGCTACAAGCCTTTCAATTTGGTCACTTAATGCCGAGTCTTTTGTAATGTTCCAAGGAAGGTCACTAAGTTCGAGGACAAAATCTTGGAGGCGACTACGGACAGTTAGCAATATCTGAGCAAAAACGCTAGGAGTAACGGGTCTTCTTACCTCATAGCATTTATGCCCACCGTATCCAAGTGGATTATAGTGATTCCAAATAGCAATATGTTCAGCATCCCAATTAAAGAAAATGTTATCGTCTTTTGTTGAAAATTCTTCAACGATTTTAATACCAGGAGCAAAATGAATTTTATCAGCTATTTCCTGAAACCAATCAGGTGTACGAGCAAGAGGAATTTGTATATTCTTGCAACCATCGTAACCATTAGAGATGTAAGCAAGTAATGGGCGTATAAATAACACGATAGTCAGGCACTATATCACGATTTTGATAGCCATCTAACTCATATTTAACCCACCGCTTAAAACGATTATTTTTCAGATGATGAGCCAATAGTTTAGCTTTGAGCAGAATCGTGTTTAGTCCTACTTCTGGATTAAGAATATCTTGTTGAATACTTTTTACAATGTCATCCATATATCTATTAGCAATTATGCAGAGTTCTGATAATAAAGACAGACGCTACATAGTTATTTTTAAATACGTTTGTGCAATTATAGCTCAGGCAAAAGTATATTTGTACTATAAAGAATAAAGGAAAGTAAAGAATTAAGGTAGTAATAACCGTACTTTGGCTTAGAAAAGATATACAATTATATATTCAGCTAGTCTTGAATCTAAATAAAGTCTCAAAACAAGGTGCGTCTAAGTATAGAATGTAGCAAAAACTTAAGAGTGAGTAGTGAAGAGTAAACTTACTTCTCACTACCCACTCTTCTGAAATAATTGCTAAACTAAGCGCCTACAGCTTCCTTGGCGGCATACAACACCTCAGCATTGATTTCCTTAAAACCGCGATCGCAGACAAATTTATTGATGCTGTAATAGTTTAATATTCTGTTAACTGAAATTATTACTAAATAGCACGTAAAAGTTCTAATTCAGATTTTACCAATAGTTGCGATTGTTTCCACTTTAGACAAATAATGTCCTCTACTTGCTATATCTGCATATAATGGGATTATTGAACATCCGTAGCTGGTGAATCAAATGGCTAAAACATTAACAATACAATTGTCAGATGAATTAGAAAGTAAATTAACTGCTCAGGCGGATAAACTGAATCTATCTTTAGAAGATTTAATTCTGCAATCCTTATCTCAATCAGCTAAACAGGAAAATATTTCCGAATTCGATCCAATTTTACCTTTACTAGGTACATTGAAATTTGATAATTCTGATGTAGGAGAAAACCACGATCAATATCTCCAGCAAACTTTGCAGCAGGAGTGAAAAATTGGCGAATAAAGTCTTTATAGATACATCGGGGTGGGCTAATTTATTTATTGCAACTGAGTCTTACCATAGACCTCTTGCAAAAGTCGCTCAGGAAGATTTTATTTTGGGGAGACAAAGCTCATAATTGTAGAGAGCAGCAATCAGATTAAACCTTAAACTAAATCTTTTTCGGCGATTTCTATAAGTAAGGGA